>NZ_MRUJ01000030.1:0-58910 GCF_002099325.1 Frankia sp. KB5
CCCGACCCGCCGCGAACCCGACCCGCCGCGAACCCGACCCCGTGAAATTGTGGGATTGAATGGTTGGGGCGGCCGGCGACAGGCCGATCCCCGATCGCGGTCGCCTCCACGAAGAAACCATCCTGAGGCGGGCTCACGGCGATCACCTGAGGTCCACGGGCTTCTCGGCCGCCGAGCACATGGACAAGCCGATCCGCGGTCGGCTAATGTCCGACGGGCAAGGACGATCACCGGTTGAACGACRGTGGCGGTTACTTCCGACGGTCCGTCCCAGGGGGAAGCGGCGTGCTCGGCGCGGGAGTTTGGCCGAATGGTGGTCAGTTCGAGGCTGCGGTCTCCACTGGCGCGGAGGTATTCACGGATCCACGGCTGCGGACCGCCCGGTTCGAACGGGACGCTTTCGGTGCCCCGGTGCAGGTCACCGGCGAGTCGGCGGTCGTTTTCTTCGGAGCGGCGACGGGCAGTGCCTTCGCGCTGCGCTGTCCGACCCGGCCGCTGACCGGCGGAGCCGAACGCTATGCGGCGGTAACGAATCATCTACGTCGTCATCGGGTGCTGTCAGCCTTCCCGAAAGCCGAGTGGGTCGCGCAGGGAGTGCGGGTCGGCGAGAAATGGTGGCCGGTGGTCGTCATGGACCAGGTCCAGGGCACCACCCTGCGGACCTACGTCCGCCAGCACCTCGCATCTCCGGAAGCACTGCGTGACCTCGCCGCCGGATGGAAGCTTCTACTCGGTGAGATGAGCAAGGCCGAGATCGCCCATGGCGATCTGCAGCACGGCAACGTGTTCGTCACCGAACAAGGTTCAGTACGCCTCGTGGACCTGGACTCGGTTTGGGTCCCGGCGGTCGCGCACCTGCCGCCGGACGAGCATGGACATCGCCACTACCAGCACCCCCGCCGGCAGTCGACGGGCTACTGGGACCGCCGCGTCGACACCTTCCCGGGTCTCGTCATCTACCTCTCGGTGCTGGCGGTCGCCGCCGACCCGGCCCTGTGGGAAGAGTTCCACCGCGACGAGAACCTCATCCTGAGCGCGTCCGACCTCGCCCAGCCCGACCACACGCCGATCTGGTCACGACTCGCCGCAAGCCGGGACGGCGAGGTCCGTCGGCTCGTCCCGCTGCTGAGGCGCTTCTGTCTCGGGCCGCCGGCGGTTGACGTCGATTTGCCGACGCTGCTGCGCGACGCCGACAGCGCCCTGCCGGACGCGCCTGTCAGCGAGGCGGTCGCGCCGTCCCTCGGCGCGGGGAGTTCCTGGTGGGAACCGAGCCAGGCGTCCGTCCCGACGAAGCCGATCGATCCCAGCCAGGGCTGGGCGACCCCGCCGACCCCGCCCTCTCCGTCGGGAGCTCCAGCCACCCCAGGCACCCCGGCCACCCCAGCCGCGGGACGGAATCTCTGGGACGCGACGACCAGGACATCGCCGAACACCGGTCCCTCGGCGGGTCAGGGCGGCACGGCCGCGGGCGCCGGTGACGCCTCGGGTTCCAGCCGGGCCGGCGCGACCTCCGCGGCCGGCGACGGGGCGCGGCGGGCGTCGCCCTCCGGATCCGTGCCGAACCGCGGCTCCGGGTCGCGCACGGCGGCTCTCGTCCTCGCGGCCCTGGCCATCCTCGCACTCATCCTGATCATCCTCACCGTGGGATGACACCAGACGACCGAAGGCTCGAGACACTCGAGACAACCGATGGGAGGCGGCATGGCGCCGTCAGGCGGGCCGGACGACACCGCGTGGCCGAGCCGCCACCGGCGGATCATCGGGGTCTGCATCCTCGTGGCCGCGGTCACGATCGCCGTCGTCGGCCTGATCTCGGGCGGAGGCGGAACGGCTCCGTCGCCGATCAGGATCCTGGTGACGACCTCCGCCGACCAGGCCCTGCGGGCGGCCGGCGGCAACGACGTCAACCAGGTGATACTCGTGGCGTCGTCGGCGCCGCAGCCGGACGAGCCCGAGCTGTTCATCCAGTACAAGGTGCGGGCCGGGGAGACCCGGGAGCAGATCGCCGCGGCACTCGGGATCAACCCGGACGCCGTGGCCGATCATCCGTTCAAGGACGGTGAGCTGCTCCACGTCCCGCTCCCGCCCCGATTCACCCGCGGCACGGGAAAGGACGGCCCGGTCTTCACCGCCTACACCCCACCTGCGGCATCGTCCACGGCCGGCGTTTCGTTGCTCGGGGTGCCGGCCGCCGACGTCCCCCGGCTCGCCGAGGTCGGCGCCCGGCTGCTCGTCGCCGTCGGTCCGGGTGCCCGCCCGGACGTCCACAAGGTGGCCGAGGCACTTCCGGACACGGTCGAGGCGATCGGTGACGACGACAAGGTCCTGGTGCCGGCCTCGGTGCACGACGGCACCCACGGCCCCGGCCGGATCGGCACCGCGCTGCGCTGGCTTCTGATCTTCGCGGTCGGCCTTGCCGTGGTTCCGCTGGCCGGCTTCATCCACGCCGTGACCGGTCGCGGCACCTACCCGGAACCGACGTCGCCCCGGGACTTCCGGCCGGCCGACTTCCGGYCGGCTAGGTACCCGCGGCCGGCACCGCCGGCCGACTTCCCGCCGGCCGCCTCCCAGCGTCCGCTCCCGCCTCGGCGCCCGGCCCCCCCGGGACCGGGCGCCGCCGTCCATCCGATCGGAGTCGAGGTGATCGATCGACGGACGCTGCTGGAGGACCCGCAGTGCTCGTGCGGGAGCGTCCAGGTCGACGCGTCCTACGCCTGCCGCGCATGTCCGAACTCATGGCGGGTGGGCGCCGGCGAGCCCTGGCCGGACATCCTCCCGACGAACCCGGCGGACGATCCCCCGGGCGCTCTCTCCGCCGACGACCACCTCCCCCCGTACTGATCCGACTCCCCCGGTACTGATCCGATTCCTGAGGAAGCGCGACGCCCATGCCCTACACCAAGCAGATCGACCGGCGTGCCCCGGGCTGCTTCATCTTTCTGCTGGACCAGTCCGACTCGATGAACTACCCGATCGCCGGGCGTCCCGGCATCTCCAAGGCGCAGGCCCTCGCCGACATCGTCAACGACACCCTCGCGATGATCATCCGTCGGTGCAGCAAGGAGCGCGGCGAGGGTCCGCGTCCCTACTACGACATCGCCGTGCTCGGCTACAGCGGCCAGGAGGCCCGCTCACTGTTCACCGGAGCGCTCGCCGGCCAGTGGCTGGTCTCGGTACCGGACCTCTTCTCCTGCGTACTGCGCCGGGAGGAGCGGCACGGCTCCTCGATGCCAGTGTGGTTCGAACCGTTCGGGGCGGGCCTCACCCCGATGTGCGCCGCCCTCGACATGGCCGGGAGCCTCGCCTCCGGCTGGGCCCAGAGCCACCAGGACTCCTTCCCGCCGATCATCATCAACATCACCGATGGAGCCGCCACCGACGGCGAGCCCGAGAAGGTGCAGATGTGGGCCGACCGGCTACGGTCACTGCGCACCGCGGACGGCAACCTGCTGCTGTTCAACATCAGTATCTCCGCGGTCGCGCAGACCACCACCACCTTCCCCGCGGCCGAGTCCGAGCTGTCCGACGAGTGGGCTCGCGGGCTGTTCCGGATGTCGAGCGAGCTGCCGCCGCTGATGCGCACCGCGGCGGAGCGCCTGGGCGTGCAGACCCGGCCCGGCGCCCGGGGATTCGTCTCCAACGCGACACCCGACGCGATCGTCCTCGCCCTCACCGTCGGCACCCAGGTGGCTCAGGTCGACGCCTGAGTGGGGCGGTGGGCCGACGGCTGCGGTGGGTCCCGAGGAAGGAGAGGTGCGGGAGTGCGGGTCACGGGCCGTGTGCAGGTGTGGCTGCCGAAAAACAGCGGCTATGCCTCCGAAGACGCGACGATGGTGAGCACGGCGCGCCGGCGGGCGGCCGTCGCGGATGGCGCGTCGGAGGGGGTCGACGTGCGGCGGTGGGCAAACCTRCTGGTCACGCGATACGTCAACGCGCCGCCGCCGATCGGGGCCTCGGCCGAGGGCATCTACGAATGGTTCCGCGAGACGATCAGGATCTGGAACCTGAGCCCGCCGACGGTCGATCCCGACGACTGGCGGTTCCAGGGCGTCGGTGCGACGGAAGCGGCGTTCGCCACGTTTCTTGGGCTGCAGTTCAGGAGCGAGGAGAACGAACACGACGGCCGGCTGGAGTGGGAGGCGATCGCGGTCGGCGACTCCTGCCTGGTCCGGGTGCCCTCGCCGAAGGCCATCCTGGCGGGCGCGCAACCCGAGTTCTTCCCGTACTCCGCATCGGCAGCCTTCACGAGCACCCCCGACCTGGTGCCCAGCGACCTCGGGCGGGCCCGTCGGCTCGCGCCGACCGGGGAGGGCTGGCCGGTGCGGGTGCGGCGGGGCTTCGCCGAGGCGGGGGAGGTCTTCCTGCTCGGCAGCGACGCGATCAGCAAGTGGCTCTACACCCTGCCGTGGACTGATCCGGAGGTTTGGCGGCGACTTCCCGACCTACGCAAGCCGAACCTGGAGGGGCTCGCCCACCAGCTCAAGGACGCGGGCGAGATCGACCACGACGACCTCACGCTGGTGGTGCTCCGGGTGCGCGAGGACCCGCGGAGGTGACGCACGGGCGTGGATCCTAAACGACGGCCGGGCGCCACCCTCGCTGAGACAGATGGACGCCCGGCCGTGGCCGGTCCGCGGGATCGATCAGCCGGCCCTGCGCTTCTCGATCGCCTCGATGAGCTGCGGGACGACGTTGAACAGATCGCCGACCAGCCCGTAGTCCGCGAACTCGAAGATCGGCGCTTCCGGGTCCTTGTTGATCGCGACGATCGTCTTGGACGTCTGCATCCCGGCCCGGTGCTGGATCGCGCCGGAGATGCCGACCGCGATGTAGAGCTGCGGGGACACCGTCTTGCCGGTCTGCCCGACCTGGTTCTGGTGCGGGTACCACCCGGCGTCGGTAGCGGCACGCGACGCGCCGACCGCGGCGCCGAGGGTGTCGGCCAGCTTCTCCACCAGGGTGAAGTGCTCGGCGGCGCCCAGACCGCGACCACCGGAGACGACGACCTGGGCCTCGGTGAGGTCCGGGCGGCCGGACTTCGCCTCGACGACGCGGTCGACGATCTTGKCTCCCTTCGCGGCGCCGGAGATCGCGATGTCCACCGTCTGCTCGGACGGCGTCACCGGGGCGGCCTCGGGCGCCGTCGAGTTCGGCCGGACGACGACCACCGGAACACCCTTGACGACCTTCGACGTGACGATCGTCGAGCCGCCGAAGATACCCTGGGTGGCGACCAGGTCGGGGGTCAGCGCGACAGCGTCCCAGATCAGGCCCGAGTCGGTCTTCGCGGCGACGCGGGCCGCGATCTCCCGCGAGTCCGCGGTGGCGGCGACCAGAACGGCGGCCGGCGACGCGTCCGCGACCAGCTTGGCCAGCACCTCGGCCGCCGGCGCGCCCACGTAGCCGACGACGTCCTCCGACTCGACGACGTAGACCCTGGCGGCGCCATACTGCGCGAGGTACTCCTTGGCCTTCGCATAGGTGCCCGGCGCTCCGAGGAACACCGCGGCGGCCTCGCCGAGCGAACGGGCGAGCGTCAGCAGTTCCGCGGTGACCTTCTTGGGTTCACCATCGGCGTGCTCGACGAGCACGAGAACTTCAGCCATCGGACAAAACCCCTCAGATAAGCTTCTGCGCCGCGAGGAACTCCGCGACCTTCGTGCCGCCGTCGCCCTCGTCCTTGACGATCGTGCCACTCGACCGCGGCGGCGCGGGCTCCGAGGCAACGACCGTCGACGTGGCGCCGGCCAGCCCGACCGCACCGGCGTCCAGACCCGCGTCCGCGGCGGACAACGTCGTCAGCGGCTTCTTCTTGGCCGCCATGATGCCCTTGAACGAAGGGTAACGCGGCTGGTTGATCTTCTCGACCACGGCGACCACGGCCGGCAGGCTTGCCTCGACCAGGGCGTAGCCGTTGTCGGCGAGACGCTCGATCGTGACCTTACCCGCGGCCGGATCCACCGTGACCTTGCGGGCCTGGGTGAGCTGGGGAAGGGCCAGCCGCTCCGCCAACAGGGCACCGATGACGCCGCCACGGGCATCGGAAGCCTCGCTGGAGGTGATGACGATGTCGGGTGACAGCGTGGAGATCACCTTCGCCAGCGCGGCGGACGTCGCCAGCGCGTCCGACCCGTGCAGCAAGTCGTCCGTCAGGTGCACGGCCTTGTCCGCGCCCATCGACAGGGCCTTGCGGATCGTCTCGGCCGCCTTGGCCGGTCCCATCGTGACGACGGTGACCTCGCCCCCGTGCGCTTCCTTGATCTTCAGGGCCTCTTCGACCCCGTACTCGTCCATCTCGTTCATGACGCTGTCGACACTCTTACGGTCGACGGTCTTGTCCGCGGCGTCGAGCTTCTTCTCCGCCCAGGTGTCAGGAACCTGCTTGACGGTAACGACGATGTTCACGCGTTGGGGCCTCCGTAGCCAACATCCGATGTCAGTCCCTTGACATCGTCGCATCTGGGGCGCTCACGCGCTCAATGATCGACGACGTGACGCGGACCGCAGTACGCCCCTGACCTGGACAGCCGGGCCGAAACCGGGCGGCAACTACGCTCCGTTATGGAGCCTAGTCCGTCCGCGCCCATCTCCGGCCCTCCAGCGCTCTCGGGGCGCGCGGAGACACGCCATGCAGATGTATGTGCAGAAAATGGATCCGCCACTTTCCGTAATGATTGAGATATTCCGCACGTTCTTTTACCGACCATCCGGGGATCCGCTAGAGGCATCGGCCCCGACTGGTCGTRCATTCCGGCCGGGTTATGCACACCCTCTTCCTTGCAACGTGACTTCTCGGCTACTTTCTGCCCAAGAGGTGCGCAAGGCACCGACATTATGGATTTAAGCCATCTTTACCTCGACGGGGGACACATGTCGAATACGTCGTCCGGAGATCCCTCTCCCACGACCCAGTTCGAGCGTCTGCTGCGGGAGGCCGGGGTATCCGACACCCGGTTCGCCCGGCAGGTGAACGCCCGCGCCCGCCATCAGCGCCGGATCGAGCTGGGCCTGGCCAGGACCACCGTCGGTCACTGGCGTCGCGGGATGCGGCCGCGTGACCCGATGGTCGCCGAACTTGCGGCGGCCGAGATATCCGCGGCCCTGGGATACCCGGTCCGGCCGGTGGATCTGGGCTGGCGCGGGGAGTCCTATGAACGCGACGACCTCGGGCTGTCGAGCTCGAACGCACCCACCGAGACCCTAAGCACCCTTGCCGGACTATCGGGACGAGACATGCGGCGACGCGACCTGTTGCACGACGGAACGGCCTTTATCGCATCGGCCTTCGCCGATCCGGTCCTCTCCAGCCTCACCGGAGTGGTTGACCGGGTCGCCAGGCCGGAATCAACGGGAGCCTCCGCCGGCGCCGTGATCCGGGATATGACCGAGACCTTCCGCCGGCTGGACGCAAAGTTCGGCGGCGACGAGATCCGGCCTCAGGTCGTCGCCTTTCTGCACGACCGGACCCGGGCCGCCCGGGAGGGGCGGCCGAGCCCCGACCTGTTCAGTGCGCTGGCCGAGCTGACCCAGTTCAGCGGGTGGCTCGCCCAGGACAGCAACCGGCAGGCCCTCGCGCAGCGCTACTACATCCAGGCCCTCAGCCTCGCCGAGCACGCCGACGACGCCATGCTCGCCGGCCGGGTGCTGTCCGCGATGAGCGACCAGGCCGCCCGGCTGGGCCATCCCCGGCAGAGCCTCGCCCTGGCCCGGGCGGCCCTCGGCCGCGCGGTGCGGCACTCCTCGTATGCCGTGCAGGCCATGCTGCACGACAAGCATGCCTGGGCACTGGCACGCAACCGTGACGAGGCCGGTTGCATGGAGGCCCTGGACAAGATGGACCGGGCGATCGCGCGCAGCGACGGGGACGACGGACCGTCCTGGGCCGGCCACTACAACGCCGGCGACGTCGCCGAGTGCCATGGTCACTGCCTGTTACTGCTGGGCCGCGCCCGACCGGCCGAGACGAAACTGCTCGAGGCCCGGAGCCTGCAGGGCGCGGCGCGCGCCCGAACCCGCAGCTACGCCGAGGCCGACCTCGCCTTGGCCTACCTGCGCCGACCGACTCCGGACCTGGAGGCCGCCCTGGAGGCGGGCTACCGAGCCGTCGCCGTCGCCGGGCAGCTGTCGTCCTCTCGGGTCACCGAGAAGCTGCGGGAGCTGGACCGTGAGCTCGACACGCACCCGACGGTGGCGGTCCGCGAATGGCACGAACGGGCGCGCCCGCTGGTCGGCGCCGCGGCCTGCGCCACAGCCGCCACCTGACCAGTCACCGATAGCCGCCGCACGGGCGCCGACGGCTCCCGGCCCCGGCAAGCTACGGCCATCGGCCCCACCGTTACCGACCTCTCACCACCGAACGGGCCGTCCGGGAGCACCCGCCTCCCGGACGGCCCTGTCAGCCGGGCACTCTGGTGAAGTGAGTTCCGCGCAGGAGTCCGGTTCCGCCGTGCCGGATACCGACCCCACCTCCCGGCACAAGGACATCCCGGTCGCCGCCCCGGAGCCCCGGCCGCACCCGACCTTCCCGGTCCGCCCCCTGGTCGTGATCGTCGCGTGGGTCGCGGCGGCCGGACTCGGGGGGATCGCCCTCGGCCGGTTGGCCCATCTCGACGATGCGGTGGGCTGGCCCTACTCCGCGATCAACGCCGGGACCGAACTGCTCTACCTCCCGGCCTACGCCACCGTGGCGGTGGCCTTCGCGCTCCGTCGCAACCTGCTGATGATCATCTCCATGGCCCTGATCGCCATCCATCTGTTCTGGACCCTGCCCGAGGTTTTCCCCGGCGGCGCCGAGGAGGCCCCGCAGGGTGCCGCGCGCCTGCGGGTGATGTCGGCGAACCTGCTCTACTACAACGACCACGCCGACCGGCTGGGCGCGCAGATCCGCGCCGCGAACCCGGACGTGCTCGTCCTCGTGGAGCTCTCCCCGCTCACCCTGGCGCGGGTCACCTCGTCCGGAGCGCTGGCGAGCTACCGGTACCGCGAGGTGCACCCGGAGCCGGGTGCGTTCGGCGCCGCCGTGTTCTCCCGCTTCCCGCTGCACGACGCCGCGGCCCCGATCGTCGGCGGAGCAATGTCATTGCGGGCCACCGTGGAGGTGGATGAGCGTCGACGCTTCGTCGTGTACGCGGTGCACACGATCTCACCGACGACCAGCGCCTACACCGACCGCTGGCGGACCCAGCTCGACACGCTGCGCGCGCAGCTCGAGCACGCCACGCTGCCGGTCGTCATGGCCGGCGACTTCAATGCCACCCGGGACCACCGGCCGTTCCGTCGGCTGGTGAACTCGGGGGTACGCGACGCGCACGACGTCGTCGGCGGCGGATGGCAACCGACCTGGAACTCCAAGAGCCTGATCCTGCCGCCCGTGCTGCGCATCGACCACGTGCTGGCCTCACCCGCGTTCGCGGTGACGGGTTTCGAGGTCGGCGGCGACTTCGGCAGTGACCATCGGCCGGTCATCGCCGACCTGGCCATGCGGTAACCCCCGGATGGCGCCTTCGGCGCAATCCGGGGACCCCTACCACAGACACCGCACGGGGTCTCCGTCGAATCGCCTCCGGCGATCCTCCTGGGACAACCATCGCGCGCCTTCGGCGCAATCCGGGGACCCCTACCACAGACACCGCACGGGGTCTCCGTCAGCGGCCGATGAAGTCGGCCTTGCCGGGCCCGCTCTCGAGGAAGGACTCCATTCCGATCCGCCGGTCCTCGGTGGCGAACAGCCCGGCGAACAGCGCCGCCTCCAGACGTAGCGCCTCGGCCAACGCGATCTCCGCGCCGTCGTCAACCGCCTGCTTCGCCGCCGCGAGCGCCATCGCCGGGCCGTTCGTGTACCGGCCCGCGATCCGCTTCGCCTGCACGTACACCTCACCCGCGGGAACGACGGCGTCGGCCAGACCGATCTCCGCTGCCTCGGCCGCCCGGACCTGCCGGCCGCTGAAGATGAGGTCCTTGGCGCGGGACGGGCCGATCAGGCGCGGCAGCCGCTGGGTGCCCCCCGCGCCGGGGATCACTCCGAGCAGGATCTCGGGCTGGCCGACCCGGGCGTCCTCGGCCAAGACCCGCACGTCCGCGCACAGGGCAAGCTCCAACCCGCCGCCCAGGGCATAGCCCGTCACCGCGGCGACCACGGGCTTCGGGATCCGGGCCACGACCTCGAAGGTGGAGTTCAGATCGCCCACCCAGGTGGATACCTCGGCGTAACCCATCGGCGCCATCTGCCGGATGTCGGCCCCGGCGGCGAACACCTTTTCCCCGCCATAGAGCACCACCGAGCGGACGTCCGACCGCCGGGTCGCCTCGACCGCGGCGGTCCGCAGCTCCGCGGCGACCGTGGAGTCCAGCGCGTTCATCGGCGGCCGGTCTAACCGGATGGTGCCGATCCCGCCGTCAACCTCGAGCCGCACCACACTCATCCGCGTTCCTCCCGCTTCAGGCCCTCGATGACCGGCGAGGCGTCCGGCGCCCCGGCGTTCCCCACCCCGTCCGACCCGCCGAGATCGTCGACGGTGCCGGCTTTGAGGATGGTTTCGATGTCGCTGTAGATGTCGGTCGCCACGATAGGCCGACACCCGCTGATCTTCATCAATCATCTCCAGATCGGGTTCGGGGATCGCTCGGTTCCACCCGGCGCACTAGCCCATAGCAGAAAATAGCGGACATTGCCAACGGTCGGCCGCCGGCCGGTCCCCTCTCACGCCCGGAACCTGCCGACCGCCGGAACCTGCCGCGCAACTCCTGAGAGTTGACGGGCCTTCGTGGTAGACCGGGGGGGCAGCGTGTGACCGTRCTGTTCGTCCCGAGCCGACCCAGGAGGAGCCGTGACCGACACAGGTGTCAGCGTCTCGACCGGTCTCGAGAACGTCGCCGATCTCGAGGCGACCCTGGAGAGTCTGCTGTCGGTGGAGCGTTTCGACCCATCGGCAGCCTTCACCCGGCGCCTGCCGATGGACGCCGACCGGGCCGCCGCCGAGGCGGACCCGAACGCGTTCTGGGCTCGCAAGGCCGAGGAGCTGCTGACCTGGCACACGCCGTTCACGCAGGTACTCGACGACTCGAACCCGCCCTTCTACACCTGGTTCGCGGACGGGATGCTGAACCTGTCGGAGAACTGCCTGGACCGGCACGTGGCGGCCGGGCGCGGCGAGCGGGTGGCCTTCCACTGGCACGGGGAGGAGGGGGAGCGGCGCACCGTCACCTATGCGGACCTGCTCGCCGACACCCAGCGGCTGGCGAACGGGCTGCGTTCGCTCGGCGTGCGCGCCGGCGACGTGGTCGGGATCTTCCTGCCGATGATTCCCGAGGTGGCCGTCGCGATGCTGGCCTGCGCCCGGATCGGCGCGGTCCACAACGTGGTCTTCGGCGGTTTCGCGCCGTCCGCGGTCCGGKAGCGGATGGAGGTCTCCGACGCCAAGGTGCTGATCACCGTGGACGGCGCGCGGCGCAAGGGACGGACGGCGCCGGTGAAGGCCGCCGTCGACGCGGAGCTCGGTGACCTCCCGGCGCTGGGGCACATTGTGGTCGTGTCCGGGCCGGGCGGTACCGGGGCGCCGATGACCGCGGGCCGGGACGTCTGGTACCACGAGCTGCTGGCCACGGCGGCGCCCGACTGCCCGCCGGAACCGCTGTCCGCGGAGCATCCCCTGTTCATCCTCTACAGCTCCGGGTCGACCGCGAAGCCGAAGGGGATCCTGCACACGACCGCGGGTTACCTGCTCGGCGCCACCTACACTCACCGGGCGGTCTTCGACATCGACCCGGACACCGACGTCTACTGGTGTTCCGCGGACGTCGGCTGGATCACTGGGCACTCCTACATCGTCTACGGCCCGCTATCGAACGGCGTGACCAGCGTGATGTACGAGGGGGCGCCGGACTACCCCGACTACGACATCTGGTGGCGGCTCATCGAGGAGTACAAGGTCACCGTGTTCTACACGGCRCCGACGGCGATCCGTACGTGCATCAAGTGGGGCGCGCGGTATCCCGGTCGGCACGACCTGTCCTCGCTGCGGGTACTCGGCACGGTCGGGGAACCGATCAACCCGAAGGCGTGGTTGTGGTACCACGTGGTCATCGGCGGTGGTCGMTGCCCGATCGTCGACACGTGGTGGCAGACCGAGACCGGCTCCGCGCTCATCTCGCCGCTGGCCGGCGTCACGTCGACCAAACCGGGTTCGGCGACCCTGCCGCTGCCCGGTATCAGCCCGGCGCTGCTCTCGGAGGACGGCGAGCCGGTCACTGAGGGCACCGGAATCCTGGTGATCACCAAGCCGTGGCCGTCCATGCTGCGCACCCTTTACAAGGACGACGAGCGATTCGTCAAGACGTACTTCTCCCGCTTCGGCCCGTCAACCTACGTCGTCGGCGACGCCGCACGCCTCGACGCCGACGGCTACTTCTGGATCATCGGGCGGATCGACGACGTCATCAACGTGTCCGGGCACCGGCTGTCCACCGCGGAGGTGGAGTCGGCGATCGTCGCCCATGAGGCCGTCGCCGAGGCGGCGGTGGTCGCACAGTACGACGAGCAGACCGGCCAGGCGATCGTCGCGTTCGTGACGCTCGCCGGTGACCGCTCGGGCGACGAGGCCACCGAGGCCGAGCTGCGCGAGCACGTGGCCAGGCGGATCGGCAAGCTCGCCCGGCCGCGGCGGATCATCTGGGCCGACGACCTGCCGAAGACCCGGTCCGGCAAGATCATGCGCCGGTTGCTGCGTGACATTGCCGAAGGCCGGGAACTCGGCGACGTCACGACCTTGCGCGACCCCGCGGTGATGGCCGCGCTCACGGCCAAGGTGGGCACCGCCCGAGACAACGAGTAAGGGCGGTTCCGGTCCCCGATTCCGGACAATTCTGGCTGTCATCGGGTCGACATGACAGTTGTTTCCCGGCCGGGACCAGCTGGCCGCACCCGGGTGTGTCGACGTCACCGGCACTGTCTAGGCTCACGTCTTCGTGAGAGCCCTCCGACGGTTCACCGTCCGTGCGCAGCTCCCCGGGCAGCTTGCTCCACTGGGGGAACTAGTCCTGAATCTTCGCTGGTCCTGGCATCCCGAGACGCTGGACCTGTTCGAGTCTGTTGATCCGGAGCTCTGGCGGGCGACGAAGGGAGACCCGGTCCGCCTGCTCGGCGAGGTGGATCATAACCGGCTGCTCGCGCTGGCCGCCGACCGCCGGTTCGTGCGCCGACTCACCGACGTCGCGGACGACCTCCAGGAGTACCTGACGGCCGATCTGTGGTATCAGCAGCGGAAGGCCGAGGGCGCCCCGTCGGCGATCGCCTACTTCTCCCCGGAGTTCGGTATCACCGAGGTGCTGCCGCAGTACTCCGGCGGCCTCGGCATCCTCGCCGGGGACCATCTCAAGACCGCGAGCGACCTCGGCGTGCCGATCATCGGCGTCGGCCTGCTCTACCGGGCCGGGTACTTCGTGCAGTCGCTGTCCCGGGACGGCTGGCAGCAGGAACGGTACCCGGGCATCGATCCGCACGGGCTCCCCCTGACCCAGCTGACCGATACGGCGGGGATGCCGGTGAAGGTGGCCGTCGGGCTGCCCGAGGGTCGCACGCTGCACGCGCAGATCTGGAAGGCGCAGGTCGGACGGGTCCCGCTGCTGCTGCTCGACTCGGACGTCGAGGACAACCAGCCGGCCGAGCGGGGGGTGACCGACCGGCTCTACGGCGGCGGAACCGACCACCGGCTGCTCCAGGAGATGCTGCTGGGCATCGGGGGTGTCCGCGCGCTGCGCGCCTACGCCGCGGTGACCGGGACTCCGGAGCCCGAGGTGTACCACACCAACGAGGGGCACGCGGGCTTCCTCGGCCTGGAGCGGATCCGGGAACTCGTCGAGAACGGGCTCAGCTTCGACGAGGCGCTCCAGGCCGCCCGCGCCGGCACACTGTTCACCACCCACACCCCTGTCCCCGCCGGCATCGACCGGTTCCCTCGCAGCCTGGTCGCCCGCCATTTCGGCGGGGACAACGGCTGGCCCGGCGTGCCGGTCGAGCGGATCCTGCAGCTCGGGGTGGAGGCCGACCCCAACGTCTTCAACATGGCCCACATGGGCCTACGGCTCGCACAGCGTTCGAACGGCGTCAGCAAGCTGCACGGCATCGTCAGCCGGGAGATGTTCGCGGGGCTGTGGCCCGGCTTCGACACCGCCGAGGTCCCGATCGGCTCGGTGACCAACGGGGTGCACGCCCCGACCTGGGTGTCCCGGCCCATTATCGAGCTTGCTGACCGCGAGCCCGACCCGGGCCTGCTTTCCGACGACGCGGCCGGATTCGAGAAGATCTCCACGTTGCCCGACGAGGTCGTGTGGGCCGCCCGGCGGCAACTGCGGGAGCGCCTCGTCACCGAGGTCCGCCGCCGGCTGCGGGCCTCCTGGCTCGAGCGCGGCGCGGCACCCGGTGAGCTGGAGTGGGTGGAGTCGGTTTTCGACCCGGACATCCTCACGATCGGTTTCGCCCGGCGTGTGCCGTCCTACAAGCGGCTGACCCTCATGCTGCGGGACCGTGACCGGCTGCGCCGGCTGCTGCTGCACCCGCAGCGGCCGATCCAGATGGTCATCGCCGGCAAGGCGCACCCCGCCGACGACGGCGGCAAGCAACTCGTCCAGCAGATTGTCCAGTTCTCCGACGACCCGGCCGTGCGGTCGCGCATCGTCTTTCTCCCCGACTACGACATCGGGATGGCGCGCTTCCTGTACTCCGGATCGGACGTTTGGCTGAACAACCCGCTGCGTCCGCTGGAGGCGTGCGGCACGTCGGGGATGAAGGCCGYGCTGAACGGCTGCCTGAACCTGTCCATCCGGGACGGCTGGTGGGACGAGATGTTCGACGGCCAGAACGGCTGGGCGATCCCGACCGCGGACGGGGTCGAGGACCCCGACCGGCGCGACGACATCGAGTCCGCCGCCCTGTACGACCTGTTGGAGAACACTGTCGCCCCCCGCTTCTACGACTCGGAGCCCGGCGACGGCATCCCGCGGCGCTGGGCCGCGATGGTCAAGCACACCCTGTCGGCCCTCGGTCCTCAGGTCCTGGCCAGCCGCATGGTCCAGGAGTACGTCGAGCGCTACTACGTGCCGGCCGGTGTCTCGGCCCGGGCCGCCGCCGCCAACGGCTTCGCCGGAGCCCGGGACCTGGCCGCCTGGAAGAGCCGGGTGCATGCCGCGTGGCCCGGGGTCCGCGTGCTCAACGTCGACTCCGCTGGTCTCGGTGACACCCCTCAGGTGGGCCAGTCGCTGGTGGTGCGGGCCACGGTCGACCTCGGTGAGCTGGCACTCGGGGACATCGACGTCCTCGCCTCCTACGGCCGGATCGACCAGACCGACCGGATCCTGGATCCTTCGACGCTGTTCCTGCAGCCGGTTGGCGAAGGGGAGGGCGGTTACCGCTACGAGGGCACCATCCCGCTCGGGCGCACCGGACCCTTCGGTTACACGGTGCGGGTGCTGCCCCGGCACGCACTCACCRCGAGCATCGCCGAACTGGGCCTGGTCACCAATCCTTAGGGGTCCCCACACCGCGGGGAAGCCGCCGTGCCGGGGGGATGGGCTCGTAGGACGAGCACGCTGTGGCCCAGCACGGTCAGGGACTCGCCGCCGACGTAGCTGGTTCCCGGTACCGCGACGGTCGCCGGGAATCCGGCAAGATCGTCGTCGGCGGTATTGAGCAGCAGGTCGTGGCGGGCCGCCCAGGGAGCACCGGGCAGGGTGACGACGGTGTCGCCGCGATCCGGGTGGAACACGTACACCAGGCCAGCGCCGTGGGCCGGTAGATCGTGCGTTCCCCGCCCGCCGGCAGGATCCTCATCGACGGGGCTGCCGGCGACGGGGCTGCCGGCGACATGGGCCACGAGCGTCTCGACCTGCGGGGCGTTCCAGTCCGCCACCGACATCACCGCCCCGTCCGCACGGAACCAGGTGATGTCCGCGAGTCGCCCGGGTGCCGACTGGCCGCCGTGGAAGAACCGCCCGCGGCGCAGCACGGGTTCGGCGGAACGCAGTGCCGCCAACCCGCCCACCAGCCGACACAGCGCCGGGTCGGGGCCGGCCGGGTCGGGGTAGGCGTGGTCCGGCTCCGCGACGTCCTCCGGTCYGGTGACGCCTTCCGGTCCGGTGACGTCCTCCGGTCCGGTGACGCCTTCCGGTCCGGTGACGCCTTCCGGTCCGGTGACGTCCTCCGGTCCCACGAGGTCGGTCGGCCAGTCGAGCCAGGACACCGCGTTGTCCTGGCAGTAGGCGTTGTTGTTGCCGCCCTGCGAGCGACCGAACTCGTCGCCGGCGAGCAGCATCGGGACGCCCGTGGACAGCAGCAGCGTCGTGATCAGTCCCCGGCGCACCCGGCGGCGGATGGCCAGGATCGCCGGGTCGTCGGTCGCACCCTCCATCCCGTGGTTCGCCGAGCGGTTGTCCGCCTCGCCGTCCCGGTTGCCCTCGCCGTTGTCCTCGTTGTGCTTCTCGTTGTAGGAGACCAGATCGGCCAGGGGAAAGCCGTCGTGGGCGGTGACGAAGTTGATCGATGCCCAGGGGCGTCGGCCGCCGTGCTCGAACAGGTCCGACGAGCCGGACACCCGATAGCCCAGATCGGCGACGCCGCTGGTGTACCTGTTCCACACGTCGCGCACGGTGTCACGGAACCRCCCGTTCCACTCCGCCCAGGGTGCCGGGAACCCCCCCACCTGGTATCCGCCCCAGCCGACGTCCCACGGCTCGGCGATCAGCTTCACCGTGGCGAGGATCGGGTCGGCGTGGATGGCGGTCAGCAGGCTTGCCGCGGGGTCGAAGGCGTCGGGATTGCGGGCGAGCGCGGTGGCGAGATCGAACCGGAACCCGTCGACGCCCATCTCCGTCACCCAGTACCGCAGCGAGTCGCAGATCAGCCGCACGACGTGCGGTGAGGACGTGTTGAGGGTGTTGCCGCAGCCGGTCACGTCACGGTAGCGCCGGGGATCCATCGGCTCTACCCGGTAATAGGTCGTGTTGTCCAGGCCACGCAGGGACAGCGTCGGGCCCCGCTCGCTGCCCTCGGCGCTGTGGTTGTAGACGACGTCGAGTATCACCTCAATGCCGACGGCGTGCAGGGCTGCGACCATCGCCTGGAATTCGCCGATCGGATCGTCAGTGGCCGCGTACCCGGCATGAGGGGCGAAGAAGGCCAGGGTGTTGTAAGCCCAGTAGTTGATTTTTCCGCGCTCGAGCAGGGCCGGTTCGGAGACCGAGGTGTGCACCGGCAGCAGTTCGATCGCGGTGACGCCGAGCCGGCGCAGGTGCGCCAGGACGCTCGGGTGGCCGAGCCCGGCGTATGTCCCGCGTAACCGTGGCGGCAGGTCCGGGTGACGTTTCGTGAGCCCGCGTACGTGCGCCTCGTAGATGATCGTGTCCGACCAGGGGATGGTGGGCCGGTTGTCCGCCGGGTGTACGCCGTGACCCGTCAAACCGCCACTCCCGGATCCGGGGTCCCCGATCCCGGGGTCCCCGAATCCGGACTCCCTGGTCCCGGCGGAGCCCCGCTGCGCCCGCCCGGGCCCGGTCACGACGCAGCGGGGCACGAAAGGTGCGGAGTCCCGCGGGTCCGGTTCGAAGCCGTAGGGGTCGCCGCCACCGAACCCGTAGATCGCCGGGTCCGTGCGCAGCGTCCCGGCTACCGATCGGGTGTAGGGGTCGACCAGCAGCTTCGCCGGGTTGTACCGCTGGCCCCGCTCCGGGTCATAGGGACCGTGTGCCCGCAGGCCGTAACGCTGACCGGGGCGGACGCCAGCCAGATAGCCGTGCCACACCCCGCCGTCACGCTCCGGAAGTCGATGGCGTGTCTCGCGGCCATCGGCATCGAACAGGCAGAAGTCGACCGCCTCGGCCCCGGGGGCGACGACGGCGATGTTCACCCCGGACCCGTCCCAGGTCACGCCCAGTGGCACCGCGCACCCCGGCGCGAGCCCGGAGGCGGTCGGCGCCGGTACGCCCGGGGATGCCGCTATGTCCGGTGAGACGGTGGTCTTCACGGTGTCGGACACCTTGGCGACGCTAACCGATCCCCTTCTCCGGAGCACGGGAAACACGGTGGCCGTGGAACAGGCCGGGGATGACGTCAAAAGAAGGGGGACGGCTGCGCGGACGGGGACGGCTGCTAGGGCGCAGGGGTGGCGTGGACCCCCCCTACGTCCGGCCTCGACTGGCCGCGTACAAGGCTGTGGCCCACGTCGCACTCAACCAGGCAGATGAAGCCCGGTCAGCCCTGACGTGAAGCCCGGTCAGCCCTGACGGTGATGCAAACGAGCCGGACAACCCTGCCGCCCTATCCCGCCGCCGCGGCCTGGGAGGAGAGCGAGGAACTGATCTGGGCGGCTATGGCCCTGGCTGAACTTGGCGATTCCTCCGAAGTTCAGCCTCGCGTCACCGAAGCCCTGTCGGGCCTACCGACTCTCTCTCACCAGGCTCGCGCGAATGCCCTGTTCGCGGGGGCGCACGCCCAAGTAGACGATCCGGCGGCAGCGGCAGCGGGAGGACTCGCCGCGCTCGACGCGAACGCGGCGTGGCCATCCGCATCGGTCGTCGGCAGGGTGCGTCGGCTATCTGTGGCACTTCCGTCCGGGCCGGGCGCGCCTGCCGAGGTAGTCAAGTTGCGCCGAGCTCTCAGCACCGCACCCCCGCACGTTGCGGATAACGCCGCCGTCTGACCTTCCCGAGCCTGGTGTGCTACGCCGGACGCACGGTTACAGTTCCGGCGGTCCTGGTACCGACGTGGGTGTTCCGCCGCTACCGTTGATGCGGGTAGGGATCGATGGGAGACGGAGAGYAACAGGAGGCGGCGTGGTGCAAAGACCTAAGCACCGGGATAAACGGGGTAACACGTCCGGCGGATCAAGCACCGGGCGTTCCGGGACGAAGCGCGGCGGGACAAAAAACACCGCCGACCCGGACGACATGGTCAACCAAGGCCCACTCACCTGCCCGACGTGCGGCGGCTCCGGGCGGGCCGGCCGCCCGACCGCTGAACTCGACGCGGACGGCATGTTCGACGGTCAAGGTAAGGACAAGTGCACCAGCTGCGACGGCACCGGGAAGCAGAAAAGGTGAGTGATGAGCCGTGATGAGCCGTCAGCCCAGGACAACACCCCCGAGGGGCCAGACGTGATCATTCTGGAGTGTCCGAAGTGCCGGCGCGCCCAGGCACAGGCCCGCGCGAACGCCCGGAAGGGCAATCGGGACCGGGACGGCCTCCCGAATCTCAACCTCCAGGCGGTCCCTGACCGCTGCCCCCACTACCGGGACGTCTGGACGCCTGGGATGGGCCCCGGTTCCGATCCGCTGCCGCCGCCGGGCACGCCGGAGGAGCGCCGCCAAGGCCCGGTCTGACCGGGCCCGGAAGTCGCGCGAGGAGGTTCAGCGACTCCCGGCGGCGATCTCGGCCCGGACCCGCGCGACGAACGCCGCCAGCACCTGTTCGCCCGCGAGCACCCCGGCCGCGGCGGTGACGGTGACATTCGGGCCCGACCAGCCCAGCTCGTGCAGCTCACCGTGGGCCGGACGGATGGCGTGGTCGGCCGCCGCGAGCATCGGGACGTCGAGCACAGAGTCCCCCGCGGCCAGCAGCCGGGCGGTACCGGCACGGCGGGCGACCTCGACCACCGCGCGCTGCTTGGTCAGGACCGATGGGACGAAGTACACCTTCCGCCCCTGCACCGACATCGCCCAGCCCGCGGCCCGCGCCGTCTCGGCCTCCCCGGTCAGGTCGGGAATGCCAGCGCGGTCGTGGGCGACGAGGTAGACGAACAACCCGTCGGCGACCCGCACGAGCCGGGCCCAGCCGCCGGCGGCGGACCGCTCGGCGAGCGCCACCATCTCCGCCAGGGGGGCGCAGGCGGCGGCGGCCTCGGCAGCCACGTCCGCCGCCCAGGCCGGATCGGGAACCCCGTCGACCAGCAGGTGCCCGCCGTTGGCCGCGATCGCGTAGCGCGGCCGGACCCCGAGCTCGACCCGCGCGTACTGGGCGAGGGTGCGGGTGGTGACCGGGACGAGGACGGCGAGGTCGTGCAACTCGGCGAGCAGGGCCAGCGACCGCGCCGTCGCGAACGAGATCGGCGCTCCGTCGAGGCGTTCGACCTCGACGAGCTCCGGTGCGGGCCGGTCGTCGGCCAGCAGCAGCGAGTGCCGGGAAAAGATCAGCGTCTTGTCCAGGTCGCAGGCCAGCAGATGACGCGGCCCGGACGCGGCGGACGGACCGGCCGTCACGGGGGACGAGTCGGCCGTCACAGGACGTCCGGGCGCCAGCGCGCGTTCGGGGTGTGGAAGACCGGTGCCGCGCCGACCGGGCGGACCAGCCCCACACAGGAGAATGGCAGGTCCGCCAGCTCCTGGACCTCGACGTCGCGGTCGGCGGCCAGGGCCAGCACGTGCGTCAGCTCGTCGAGCCGGTCGGGGGCGACGAGGATGCGCCAGGGCACCCGGCGCAGYAGGACCCGGGTCGTCTCCCCCACCCCCGGCTTCACCATGACCACGTCGGGGATGTCGAACGCGGCCGCGATGCGCTCCACCGCCGCCCAGCCCGCCCAGGTCGGACTGCGGTCGGCGGCCCACAGCCGCGGCCAGGTCTCGGCGACCTCGTCGGCCACCTCGGGGAAGTGGGCCGCCACCGTCTCGACGAAGTGCCGGGACAGATCGTGCGCCGCGAGTTCGGCGTAGTACTTCGCACCGTGGAAGTCATCAGGACCGATGTGCTCGGCGTTGAGGACGGTCCGGCTGACCAGCCCGCTCACCGTCGAGTTCAAGCAGGCGCTCGGGATGAGGAAGTCGTCGCGGGTCCCGTAGAGCGGCACGCACCGAGCCGGGTCGGCCAGCACGGCGAGGGTGTCGTCCAGCCCGAGCCGGGCCACCGCGTCGGTCAGCACCCGGGTCATCACCCCCTTGCCGGTCCAGCCGTCGACGAACTGGATCACCTTCCGGTCGTGCCGGGAGGTGAGGTAGCGGATCGCGTTCAGGTCCACGCCGCGATCCTTGATCACCGAGATCGCGTAGTGCGGGGTGTCGAGCCCGTGGCGCCAGCCGTACCAGCGCCGCATCAGGATCCCCACCGGGGTACCGGCCCGGGCGATCGAGGCCAGGACCGGCTCGGGCTTGGTGACCCGTACGAGCTCCGCCACGAGGCCGGTGGCGAGCGCGACCCGGCGGGCCGACCGGTCCAGCGCCCGGTGGTAGAGCTCCAGGTAACCGGCGTCGGGTTGGTACTCGACCGGCAGGTCCTCGGAGTAGTGCCGGCCGGCCTGCATGGCCTCCTCACGGTCCTCGGTGGGCCGCTCCAGGGCGACCGCGCTGAGGTCGGTCAGCAGGAAGGTCACGTCCGCCGGATCGTATGAACCCGAGCCGACGGTGCCGGTGAGCGCGGGATCCACCGCGCCGATCCCGCTCACCGGGCATCCCCGGGCGCACCGGTGAGCGGTCCGGCGGCGGGCGGCGCACCGGTCGGTCGAGGGGACGGCCGGTAGGAGGGCTGGTAGGAGGGCAGTGTCAGCACCGTGACCGGAGCGCATCGGCGTAGCTGAGTAAGCATGCCGTGGAGGCCGGTATCCGCACGGGGAGAGCTCCGGTCCGCCCCCGGGGCGACGTCCGGGACAGAGTCGACGACCCGGACAGAGTCGACGACCACCACGATGTCGTCGTACATCCCGGGCCGGACGTTGTAGACGTGGCTGGCCMGGCCCGGGTCGTCCGGCGCGGGAAAGGTGAGGGCGGCGCGGATGGCGTAGCCGTCGACGTCGACGGGGTGGACCGGCGAACGCGTCGTGGACTGGTAGCGGATCTCACCCGGACTCGTCCGGGCCAGCGCGTCCGCTATCCGCATCGGCGTGTACATCAGTTCCTCCGTCCCGAGCACGAGCGTGCGACCCGCGGGCCGGGTCAGCGCGGCCAGTACCGTCGCGGCGACCGGCGGCACGACCTCGTCGAGGCGGTGGCGGTCGGTCGGCGACCAGCGATGACGGCCACCGTCAGGCAGGTCGGACGGCCAGTCGGCCACCAGCCGGCGGACCGGGTGGGCCACCAGCGCCCCCGTCGCCCGCGCCGCGTCCCGACCGCCCGCGCCCCCGGCGAACCGGGCGCGGATCCGCGCGGCCCGGTCCGCGATCTCGGCCGGCACGGTGACGGTGGCCGTGAGCGGGGCGACGACATCCAGCCGGACCCCGAGCTCGCCGGCGAGATCGGCGAACGCGGCCCGGGCCGCGGGCGGACGGGCGTCGAGCAGCGTGGCAACCACGTAGTGCTCGCGCGGGGCGTGGGCCTGCAGGATCCGGATCGTGCCGAGGGCGGTACGCCCGGTCGACAGCTCGTCGTCGACGAGCACGATCGGCGCGCCGCACCGCAGGATCTCGCGGTCCTCGGGCATCAGCCAGTGGTGGGTCGCGTGGGAATGGGACTCCACGAACTCGAGGATCGGCGTGACACCGGGCAGCGGCCGCCGGGTGGTGTGCAGGTAGTGGCTCGCCGGGAGACCGTCGGCGACCGCGTGCCCCAAGGCCGTCGCGGTCTCGCAGTAACCGATCACGATCGGGCCGGTCCGCGGGCCCCCGGGCTGCTCGGCCGACGAACCCTGCACCGGCGGGTCCGCAACCCGCGGGTCCGCAACCCGCTTTCCGGCCTCCTCGAAGCCGKGCAGTGCCCGGACCAGCGCGGCAACCCCGGCCCCGGCCGCGAGCGCCTCGGCCGGTGCCACCGGCAGATGCTTGCCGAGCACCCGGCTGACCAACAGGTGCGCCCGGCGTGGGTTGCGGCGCAGGGCGAGTCCCACCAGGGCGTGCAACCCCTGGCCCGCCACGTCCGCGGTGACCTGGACATCAAGGCCCAGCTCGGTCCACAGCCACATCCCCGCGGGGGCGGCCGCTGGGCCGCGGGCGGGCGCGGGCGCGGGCGGGTGAGGGATGGGCGCGCCGGTGGGGGCGTCCGTCCCCGCCGTCGCCGTCATCGGGCATTCCACTGGTCGAAACGACCGTGCGTCGCCGCCAGCACCTCGACGAAGGTGTCGCCCTCGCGCAGGACACCGAACGCGCGCGCCCGGCGGATCACCACCTCGGCCCAGGCCCGGTGCGGACGCAGCTCGTTCATCTTGTTCGCGTAGCTGCTCGGCCGTACCCCGCCGGCATCCCCGTCAAGGACGGTCTCGGCATCGGTGTACTCCTCCTGGGTGACGACGTGCAGCGCGTGCACGGCGGGCACGTGGCTGGGGTGGATCACCGTCTTGCCGATCAGGCCGTTGGCCTTGTCCAGAACAACCTCCCGGATCAGCCGGTCGAGGTCCGCGGAGACCAGTTCGCTGCGCATCCGGATCGCTTCCTCCCCGCCGTCGACGCGGTCCGCCTGCGCGAACGGGGTCACCCGCAGCGAGCTGACGAAGAGCCGTTCCGGCTGGGCGAAGTACTCCCACACCGGTCCGGTCACGACGTGGTCACCGCCCCGCGCGCAGATGTTCACGATGTCGGCGATGCAGTCCCGGACGACGGCGATGTCGTAGATCGTCAGGTCGCGGTCACGGCGCAGCCCGAACAGCCCGCACAGGTCCGTCGCACCGAGCCGGATCGCCAGCACCTGGTCGGCGTGCTTGTCGACCAGCCGCCGGACCGCCGACAACGCCTCCACCCGGGTCTCCCGGTTGATGACCTGCGGGCTCTCCAGCACCGGCATAGTCCACAGCGGACGACCAACCGTCTCGGAGGCCCGCAGCACCGCCTCCATCGCCGCCTCGCCACCCTCCTCGGCGAACTTGGGCAGCACGAACCCGGCGAGACACCCGACTCCGGCCGGCCCGAGCCGGTCGACAAGATCCGGGATCTGCCCGACCGCGCGGACCCGGACGAACAGCAGCGGCATCGCGCCCGCGGCCCAGGGGGGCTCCGCCGCGAGCGCGCGCAACGCGGCGACGACGTTGGCCTCGGCTGCGGCCACCTCGGTGTCGGCGATGGAGTCCTCCAGACAGAGAACCATCGAGGTCACCCCCGCCGCGGTCTGTCTGCACACGTCCGATGCCAACCGGGGGCGCGTCCCCGGGGCGTAGAGGGTCGCGCCGAGCGCGGTGRCCAGCAGATGACGATCATCATTCACGGTGATGTCCTCCGGCGGCCGGAGGAACAGCGCGTCAACCGTCTCGGGGCCTAGAAAGGCGAAGTGGCGCAAGCAGCGTTCTCCTCGTCGAAGGCAGGGGCGTCGTTCGACGAGCATCCCGAAACGGTGCGCGCCGACCGAAGCCGGCAAGATCGTGAAACGTTGCCTCTCGGTGACGGTACCTGGCGAAAGGCATCCGACGACAGCCCGCGGGAACTGACAGCCAGCCGACACACGGCGGCCATCTCGGCGCCATCTACGGGGCGCCGATCTGCGGCGCAGCGTCCGCGAGCGGCCAGCCACCAGCCGGCAGCGGGCGGCAGCGGGCGGCGCCCGCCGGCCTGATCGGGAACGGGTGGTCCGGGAACGGATGACCCGGGAACGGGTGGTGGGCCGCGGAAGGCTGTGTCGCCCGCGGCCCACCACTCCCGGCCGACCCTCGATCGACCCCCACTAATGCGACTAACTGGCGCCGGATCCGAAGAGCTTCTTGTACATGGCGGCCGCCTTCGGGTTCTGACCGCCGTTCGTGATGGTCGAGCAGACGTTTCCGGGAGTGGGGTCGCTGAAGTAGGCGTCGTATCCCATCACGTCGCTGGCCGCCTTGAAGGTGTCGAACATCTTCTGGATGTAGAAGGGATTGTCGCCACCGCCGTCACCGCTGCAGGAGGCCACCCCCCATTCCCCGACGCCGACCTTCTTCCCGTGTTCCCGGGCGAACCTGATCACGTAGCACAGGCCGTTGACGTCCTCGCACTGCTTGTTCCACGTCGCCTCGTCCTTCGACGGGGGGAAGTGGTCGTAGGCGTCGATGCCGACATAGTCCACGTACTCGTCGCCGGGGTAGGCGCCCCAGGGACTGTTGCCGCTGGGTACCGGGGAGGCGTGCGCGTTGAAGGTCCAGTCGATCTTGACTTCGGAGTCGGTGGACCGGATGGCGGTCGCGATTTTCCGGAAACAGTCCCGGAACACCGTCGGGTCGGCGTCCGTATGCCAGTACATGAACGTTCCGTTGAACTCCCAGCCGATCCGGATGATGGAGTCCGCCYGGCCGTGCGCCACGAGGAAGCTGCCGAGCTTCTTCCATTCGGAGTCGTACTCGCCTCGGGCACAGGCGGYGTTGTCGCCCTGGCCCTTGGGGAATGTCGGCTGGCTGATCAGCAGCTTGCCCTGGAAACCCTTGAAGAGATCCACCGGCCAGGCCGGCTCCACCAGCCCGCCCCAACCCTGGTCGCGGCTCGTGTAGACGTGGACGATGTCGTTCGGCCGGCCGCGCCAGTCACCGAACTCGACGAGCTGCGCGAGCTGATGCGACTGGAACCCCGACAGCCACGGCAGGCCCGACCTCGTCCCACCGGCGCCGGTGCCCGTCGATCCCGTACCGGGGGTCGGTCTCGACCCGGACGGGGTCGCGGTCGGCGTTGCGGTCGGCGTTGCGGTTCTCCTGGTGGGGGCGGTCGAGCTGGCGCTCGCGGACGGCGCGGGGGACGGCGACGCGGACGCCGAACCGGCGGCGGACGGGGACGGCGCGGGCGAGACGGCCGGGCTCGGCGAGGTGCCCGCGGACGTGTCCTGCTGCCTGGGAGACGGCGATGTCGAGGGCGCCGTCTTCACCACCGGTTCATCGGGAAGAGCCGGAGCGGCCTGGAACGCCCGGGCGGCCGCCTCCGGTCCGGTCACATCAAGAGCGTCGGTCGCCGTGGCCGTGCCCTGGGTGGCCTTGACGTTGACGGTTCCCGCGAAGTCCGCCGGCACCCGGAAGCCGAGGATGAAACGGCCGTCGGCGTCCGCCCGGGTGAGCGCGCTGCCGCCCAGCTTGGCCGTCTCCGCCACGACGGTGACATCATCACCCGCGGTAAAACTGCGGCCACCGACGAGCACGATGTCCTGGTCGAAAAGGACGAGGGTGATCCGGCTGCGCGCCTGCGGGCTCAGCGTGGTGAGTGGAACGCCCTGCGCGCGGCCACTGCCCGCGTCGCCCCCCGCCCGGCTGGATCCGCTCGTCGCGGATGGCGACACGGCCGGAGTCGGCGACGGTGACTTTCCCGCGGCGCGGGCCAGCGGGGTGACCGCCTGGAGGAGACCCACCACGAACACGGCTATCAGGCCGATCCGGGCTCCGGTCCGGACCCGGCGCTGGGTGTGGATCCGGCCGCTGCGGGGTCGTCGATGGGCTGAGGGAATCGGCTGGCCGACCGGAGGGGYGGGTCGGCCGCGGATGATCGAGGCCATGCTCGCGCGCTGYCTTTCGGTGTTGGCGTGACATGCTCCCGTCGGATCACCCGGCGCGCGACGGCGGAGCATGGCCGGACCACGACCCACGATGGGGCGTCCCCTCCGAGCGGACCGCTCGCACGGCAACCGCTCAGCGCTCCACCGGACTCGACCCGTGCCTCACCAGGCGAGTCGACCGGGCACCGTCAGGTGCCCGTCCGTGAACCCAACCGTCTCCGACCTCGCAGCCGGAACGATTCGACAGGTGCTCCACCCAGGTAACCGATACACACCTGGGCGGTACTGGGACTAGGAGTGATGAGGCCAATCGTAAACGGCGCATCCCAGCCAAGGAACAGCACCCTCATGAATACTTTCCGTAGTAGCGCATATGTTGTAGATCTGGTGCCACAAAACCCGAGGTAACCGCCATAAATCAACGGAAGAACAAGAAGAAATGAGCCGAAGCGGACCACGGAGAGCACATCCACCTGGGATCGCTCCGGATCATCGAATGACCAGTGCGTCGTCCGGTGGTTGGGTGATGGTCCATCCAGTCGGGTGCACCAGCGCAGGCAACAGCCGGACTCCCCAGGGCAGCTGGGCGCCGTCCAGGGTGACGTCGATGGTCCGGGTGCCGGCCTGGTCCACAGCGGCGAGCCGAGACAGCTCGTGGGCCTCCGCGGCAGCCCGCGGCGGTACGGTTCCCGGCCGCGCGAACAGAATCAGATCTCCGGCCGGACCGGTGGTGTGCACCTGTACCCGTAGGGTGCGCCGCCGCCAGCCGGACCTGCTCACGGTGTAGGTGACGGTCGGCTGGACGGCCGGAGCCTGCGGCGGCGTGGGGCCGGTGGACGAACCCGCCGTCGGGCCCGACGGCGGGTTCGTCTGCGCCTCCGACGCGTGCTCCGGCACCGGGCGGAGGGGGCCGGTGGCCAGGGGCTGCGGGTAGGTGCCCGTCGCCGCGGGCAACGGCACAGCACCCGTCGCCGCAGGCAACGGATAGCCCCCGGTGCGGGGCTGGGTCGGCCCACCCGGCGGCTGCATCGTGATCGGGTCGGCGACGGTACCAACCACCGGCCGGCCCGAGACCACGCCAGCCGAGACCACGCCAGCCGAGCCTCCCGGGCTGCTCCCGGACGCCGCCGGCATCGGGGGTGGATCAGGACGCGTCGCGGGGCGCGCCAGCACCGAGACGCCGGCCGCGACCACCCGGGCCACGCCCCCCGACCGGTACACCGGGTAGCAGGCCACGTGGTAAGCCCACCCGTCCCGCGGCGCGGCGAGATGCCAGCCGCCCTTGATCTCCAGACTGGTATTGGTGACCTTGGCGCTCGCGGCGTAGGGATCATCCGGTCCGGTCGGCGGTTGGTCACGGCGCCAGAGCACCCGCGCCTCGGTGACCCCCGGTGGCAGCTGGAAGGACAGCACGATCGAGTCGCCTCGATCGTCGGCGCGCAGATCCCGCACGGGTTCGATGGCGAGGTGACACACGGCCCGGCCGACGACGGCCGTCCCGCCATGGACCGTCAGCGGCGTGTAGATGACCTCGCCGACCTGTGCCACCTCGCTGACCTGCCCGGAACGGCTCAGCCCCACAAGACGTGACGAATCGGGGATGGCGGCGAGCGACACGTCGCAGCCTTCCGGCCCGATGCCGATCATCGGCAGGGGCCCCGACCCCGGGTAGGGCCACGGGCCGGTGCTGGTCGCGTGAGCGGTGCTGGTCACGTGGGTGATGGCGGCGGGGACGGCCGGCGGCTGCGGCACCGGGGTCGCGTAGATCCGCACCTCCCAGCCGGGCGGCGGCGTCCAGCGCAACGTGGTCCGCCCGGCGGCGGTGGCCGCCGTGAGGTCATGGACGGGCCGCGGGCGGGCGGCCACCTCCAGCGTCACCTCGGCTCCGGGGGTCCGGGCCGGGTGTCCCCGCGCGTCCTGGTACTCGACGAAGACGTGGTAACGATAGGTCACGCCGACGACGACATCGGTGTCGTGGAAGAGGCCGCCGGTGCCCCGCGCCCGCCGGGGCGGCTGGCTGACCGCGGCGGGCGGTGCCACCGTCCGCTCCACTGTCACGGCGGCCAGCGCCCCGCCGAGGCTCCAGTCCAGGCGGATCCCGGCGGCGGTGCGCTCGGCCCGCAGGTCGGTGATGTCCCGGGTGAAGACGAGCGGGGCGGTCTCCACCGGCGTGGAACGGCGCTCACCGCAGAGGGCAGTCACCTCGTATCGCACCGGAGTCCAGGCGGGAGCGCCGGCATCGCACAGCTCCGTCGAGCGGGTGGTACCGAGGCTGCTCCGCCCCGGGGCCACCCCCTGGCCGTCGCCAGCTTCCACGGGCACGACGCGTTCCACCCGGTAGGAGACCGGGCCCCCGACCGAGGGCGAAGCGCGCCACCACAGCTGCACCGAACCGTCGGGGCCCGGCACCGCGGTCAGGTCGGACGGCGGGGAGAGCGGCAGAGCCGCCATCGCCGCGAGCGCCTCCCGGTTGTCCGCCGCCGTCGCGAGGACCGCGGCGAGGGCGGCCTCCTGGTCCTCGGGTGGTAGCGCGCGCGCCGCCTCGACCCGCCGGCGGATCACCGCCTGGGCGGCAATGAGCTCGGCCAGCACCTCGGCCGGTTTCCGGCCGTCGGGGGTCGAACCGCTGCCGGCCGTCGGGGCCGGGGACGTCGGCGGCCTGTGCCGCGAGCCACCGGGCATCGGCAAGCGCCGCATCCGCCCGGCACGCCGCGCGGGCCTCGGTGAGTGCCCGCCAACCGGCGTCCGCGGCGCCCAGCGCGGCGGAGACCCGGGCTCCCAGTTCCTCCGCCGTCCCGGCGACCGGTCCACCGACGGCGGCCAGCACCGGATGGGCGGTCGTGAGGATCTCGCCGGCCTGGCGGGGATGACCGCCCTCCAGGGCGCGACGCACCGCGACGAGCGCATCGGCCGCCTCCCTGGCCTGGCGCAGGCTGTGCCCGCAGTGCCGGCAGACGACCGCCGCCGCCTCGGTCATCGATCCGCAGGACGGGCAGGTGGTGTAGAGGTCGGTGTCGCAGTACCGGCAGTGCCGCACGGACCCGGCCGCCTCCGGCCGGCCGCATCCCGGGCATACCACGTAGTCGACGACCCCGCCGACGTTCACCGCGGCGCCGAGCTCCCGAGCCGCCTCCAGGACGACGGACTTCGCCTGAGCCGCGGTCAGTCCGCGCCCGGTCGCGAGCGCCGCCCGGACGAGACCCTCGAAGGCGACCGCGGTGAGCTCGCCGTCGAGCACGACGTGTTCCTCGACCGCGGRCCGCAGCTCGTCCACGGCGTCCGCCATCAGCCCAACGGTGTACGCGGCGGGGTCGCCCTCGATCAACCGGGCGGAGACGAGGGCGAGCAGGTCCGCGGTGACCGTCTTCTCCCGGTCATGGGGACGGTGGTGGTTGCCCGCCACCATCGCGGCGTACGCGGCCCGCAGCCGCTCCGGTGAGGCGTCCGGGGCCAGCCCCAGGAAGGCCCACAGCGACGCCGTCGAGACCCGGTCCCCGCCGCGCAGGGCGCGCAGCTCGCCGAGCCGTTCGGAGATCTGCCGGCGGACCTCGGCCGGCAGCGGTTCGACGCCCCCGCCGACGGCGTCGATGATGATCTGCTCCCGGCTCAGGCGGGCGTCGAACTCCTCGACCGTCACCCCCGCGGCGACGGCGAGGCGGCGCAGGCCGTCCACCCGGGATGCCGGGATGCCGCCGAAACGCTCCCGGACGGTGGCGAGATAGCCGTCGACCTTGGCGAGACGCTCGGCGTCACCGCTACGCCGGGCTGCCAGCACCCGGGCGCGGACCCGTTCCCGGGAGTCCGCGTCCCGCAGCGGCTCCTCCCATTCCGCCCGCCGACGGACAAGCTCGGCGGCGAGGGTCGCGTACTTCGCCGAGTTGCGTTCCCGCTGCAGGAAGGCGAGCACCCGCACCAGGTGCGCCCCGACGTCGGAGTCGGTGTACGCCACCGTCGGATCGAGACCCGCGAGGAGGAACGGGTCGGCGGTGTCCAGGGAGGCGCGGGCCCGCAGCGGCGCCAGCACCCGCTGGCGATAGCCGCTGCCGTCGAACGCCGCGCTCACCGATCCACCTTCGTCCCACGTGCCCACCGTGCCCACCGTGCCCGCCGGGAACCGGCCGGCGGCCCGTCGTCAGGCGCCGATCGTGGAGCGGCCGTCGACCACTCCACACCTGAGAGTACGAAGCCGCGCCTCGGCGCGGGCCGCGGACGCCAGGTTGGCGCCGCCCGCACGCACTGCGCGCACCCACGTCCCCGCGAGGCCTGTAGGGCGCTCCACCGGACGCGGTGCCTGGTCAGGCTGAACCCTATCCACTCCGGCGTCGGCCGYCGCGGGCCGGAACACTCGTGCGGGAACACTCGTGGGGGAGGCCGAATGGCCCGGCACCGGCATCGATCCACGGCGAGGTCCGATCCGCCGCGGGGTCCGATCCGCCGCGGGGTCTCAGTCCCGCTGCTTGAGCAGGCTGACCTTCGCCGACTCGACGGCCCGCATCTCCTCCGAGCCGACCCCGGCGCGCACCTCGAGCACCAAGGGGGTGGCCGCGCCCTCGTGCGAGGCGGTGACCTGGATCGTCTGGTCCCCGCCCATCGTGAAGGTCACCTCAACGGGGGTGCCCAACGGGTGGCCAGGCGGAATCCCGCTGATGGAGCCGGCGACGATCACCTTGTTGTCGTCGATCGCCGTGGACTCGGCGGTGGTGCCCTGCTCGAAGACCCGGATGTCCACCTCGGCCTGATCGTCGACGACGGTGTAGAAGGTCCGGGTGACGGCGATAGGCAGCGGGTCGTTCTGGTGGGCGAGGAAGGCCGCGACCGGTGTGCCCCGGTCCTCGGCGAAGATCCCGAAGCCACGTGACGTGACGTTCGTCACTTTCGTGCGGACGAGATCGACCACGGAGGCGGTCGAGAGTCCCGCCTCCTCGGCGCTGGCTGCGGCCGCCTTCTCCACGTCCACGGCGTCGGCTGCGGCGAGTTCCTGGTCGGGACGTAGATGCCCGCTGGCGACCAGGTCCGCGTGGACCTCGCGCTCCAGTGCCTTCTTCTGCCCGTACACCGCGGCGCCCTTGGCGACGGCGAGATCGGGATCGGCAAGCCGAGAGGTGAGCCCGAAGGACTCCTGCAGCCGGCGGGCCACCGCCGGTGTCTTGCTCATGCCCCCCACCAGCAGGCACAAGTCGATCTTCTCGACACCCTTCTCCCGGGCTCGCGCCAGCACCGAGCCGGTCAGGTCGATGGTGCGCCGCAGCAGCGGGCCGGTGATCTCCTCGAAGACGGTCCGGGTCACCGGCACGCTTGTGCGCCTGCCGTTGTGCACGACCAGCACGTCGACGCTGTCCCGGCCGGACAACGCCAGCTTCGCGTCCTCGGCCGCGGCCAGCAGCTCCTGCTCGTCGTAGACGTCGTCGAGCGGGTCGCCCGCGTCGGGCTGCGCCTCGGTGAACTTCTGCGCCAGGTAGCGGACGAGTTCGTTGTCCCAGTCCGCACCGCCCAGCTCGTGGTCGCCATCCGTGGCGACCACGGTGATCGCGCCCTCGCTCAGCCTGATGACCGTGGTGTCGAACGTGCCACCGCCGAGGTCGTAGACCAGCACGGTCGACTCCTCGGCCCCGTCCTGGCCGAATCCGTAGGCGAAGGCGGCGGCGGTCGGCTCGTTGATGATGTCGACCACGTTGAGGCCGGCGAGCTCGCCGGCCAGCTTCGTCGCCTTGCGCTCCTCGTCACCGAAGTACGCGGGCACGGTGATCACTACATCGGTGACCGGGACACTGGTCGCGCGTTCGGCATCCGCGGCGAGCGCCTTGAGCACCAGGCTCGACACCGCGGCGGCGCTGTACTCCTCGTCATGCGCCACGAACCGCCAGTCCGACGCGCCCATGTGCCGCTTGACCAGCCGGGCGACGTCGTCGGGACGGATGCGAGCCTGGCGCTTGGCCTGGGTTCCCACCACGAAAGAGGTTGGGCCCTCCGCCCCAGTGTCGAACAGGACGACCGAAGGCGTCGTCGGCTGGGACTCGATGTTGCGGATCACTTCCGGTCGGCCGTACTCGTCGACCTGGGCAATGCAGGAGTAGGTCGTGCCCAGGTCGATCCCGAACACCTTGGTGCCTGCCACCGTCTAATTCTTCCCTTCACAAGCCTCGTACCTCCGCGGCTCAGCGCGATCGGTAGACCTCGGTCTCCGCCGGTCGGACGACCGTGGTCTCGCCGCGGACGAAACCCGGACGAACGGTACGAGCGATCGTCCCGTCCCGTCCCGGGTCGTCCGTCGGCACCCGACGCACCCCCAGGTGCCGCGCCGGGTCGAAGGTCCCGCCCGGCACCGCCGTGTACGGGCGGACGTCCACAGCGACATCGAGCACCTGGAGCAGCTGCTTACRCAGGATGCCGGCGACACTCTGCGGATCGTCGGCCCCCAGGCTACCCATTTGATCATGAAGTCGAATCAACCCCCGCAGAAGGGGGGCCATGGCTTCGGTAAGCTCACCACTACGTAGCCGGGCATTCTCGGCATGCAATCGGTCCACGAGTTGGGTATCGTGACGCCGTAGCCGGGCCAGCTCGTCAACGCGGCTCGCGAGGCGTTCCAGCGCCACCGCCTGGACAGCACCGATCGAACCCACCAGATCCGTCCCGCCGCCGTCAGGGCCCGGACGGTCCACGGGGCAGTCCTGATCCGCCGAACCGTCCTGAGGAACCTGATCATCCTGAGCCGCGGTGCCGCCATGGTCGACCGGGCCGCGCTCCGCATCCCGTTGATCCGGGCCCGTCGGAGACCGTGTCGGCGTCGCCGGTCCGGCGTGCTCGGCGCGCTCGGATGCCACGGCCGACTCCGGCTCGTCGGGCCGGACCTCGTCGGGCCGGACCTCATCAGGCCAGACCTCATCAGGCCAGACCTCATCAGGCCAGACCTCATCAGGCCGGACCTCATCAGGCCGGATGTCCTCAGGGCCACCCGCCCCGCGGTCCCCGGCCTCGGGACCGGTCTCGCGCCACTCAGCCTCCGGCAGGTCATCGGCCTCGCGCGGATCGGTCGCCTCGTACGCGGGCGCGCCCCGAGAGCCCGCGACGGAGCGGTGCTCCTCCCGCGCCCCATACCCCGATCCGGCATGGTCCCCGTAGCCACTCGACCCGCCGTGGCTTGGCTGCGAGGGGGACCATGCCGGGGCGTTCCGTCCCGGGAACCGGTCCTCTCTCGGCGGATGGGCGTCCACCGGAACCTGCCCTCTCCGGCCCTGTTCCCAGCCGGCCGCCCGCGAAGGACCGGCGTACGCCGGGTCGGCCTGGCCCGGATCGGCGCCGGTCACCGGCCCGCCGCGATCATCGGCGGAGTATCGTCCGGGCCGCTCCCGGCCTCGCCCGGAAGCCGGGTCACGATCAGGATGAGATCGGTGCCCGGGGTGGGCCCGCTGGTCGCAGCTCGCACGGTCGGCGCGCGCCTGCTCGGGCGAGGGCTCGCGACGTGGCTGGAACATCGAGTATCGATCCTCCTCGCCGACGGGCGGCGGGACCGGATGGCTCATCGCGGACTACCGGCGTCACTTGCGGCCGGCAGTCCAGTTCAGGCCCCAGCCGTAGGCCTCGTCGAGCTCGCGGTGACCGCTGACGTAGCGGACCTCCCGGCTGACCTTGAAGTCGTTGCCGGTGTTGGTCAGCAGGGCGATGGCGCACATCCGGGCGCCACCGGCCTGCTCGTCCAGCCGGACCTCGATCGGGGCACCCTGCGCCGGAGTCAGGGTGACCACCGCGTCGGCCTGGTCGAACGAGGCCACCCCCTCGTAGATGAAGGCGAACACGAGGATGCGGCGGATCTGGGAGATGGCGGCGAGGTTCACGTACAGGTTCTCGCCACCGACCGCGGCGCCCGTGCGGTCGTCCGCGTCGAGGTTGATGAAGGGGGGATCCGTGAAGGAGCCGAACGCATCACCCAAGGCCTGGACCACACCCGCACGGCCGTCGGAGAGCTCGAACAACGTGGCGAGGTCGAGATCAATGCCGCCGCCCGCGGCGCCCAGCACCCGCTTGAGGAAGCCGCCCTTCTGCTGGCCGCCGCCCGGCTGCTGGTTCCAGTTGAGGTTCACGTGCAGCCGCCCGCCACCACCCTGCTTGCTCAGCGAGACGGTCGGCGCGGATTTCGTCAGTGTCACCTTGCTCAGCGAGACCGGGCCGGAACCGGCCGCCGGTGTGGCGGGACGTTTGCTGTAGTCGATGCCCATGATCCGCTCCCTCGCGGTAGCTGGGTGTCATCCATGATCAGGTGATCATCGCCTGGCAGGATCGGACGCCAGTACCCGACGATGTCACATCCGCGGCGGCGCTCTCCAGACCGGCCACCCAGGCCCGGTGCGCCGGCCGGCTGTCGCCGCCCGGCGCACGGCCGCTACATCGGGGCGCCGACGGCCTCTCGTGGCTGCCCCGGGCCGCCCTCGTCCTCGCCCGGGACGGACCCGGCACCCGCCAAACCGCGCTCGGCGGACCGGTGGCGGATGGAGGACAGCAGCGACAGACCGATGAAGGCCACCCCGATGAGACCGGTGACGATCTCCRGAACCTCGGTCTCGATCGAGATGGCCAGGATGATGGCCAGCGCCCCGATCGCATAGTGGGCACCGTGCTCGAGGTAGATGTACTCGCCGAGAGTGCCCCGCCGGACCAGGTAGACGGTCAGGGACCGGATGTACATCGCGCCGATCCCGAGACCGGCCGCGATGACGAAGATGTTCTGGGAGATCGCGAAGGCGCCGACGACTCCGTCGAACGAGAACGACGCGTCGATGACCTCGAGGTAGAGGAAGAGGAACGCGGCGGCCTTGCCGGTGGCGAGCACCAACTTCGGCGGGCCGCCGGTACCGTTCGACCGGACCGGGGCCAAGCCTGCCGACTCGGCGACGGAATCGTCGTCATCGTCCTCGGCGCCCACACCGCGGGCCTCGAAGAACTCGCCGAGTCCCCGCACGCCCAGATAGGTCGCGAGCCCCGCCACCCCGGAGAGCAGCACCTGCTGCTGGTGGTCGCCGGCGAAGGCCTGGCCGACCACCAGCAGGGCGATGAGCCCAAGCACGATCGGAACCACATCGAGCTGGCCCGCCCTGCGCAGCGGCTCCTCCAGCTTCTTGATCCACTGGATCTCCCGTTCGGGGTCGAACAGGAAGTCCAGGAACAGCATGAACAGGAAGATCCCGCCGAACGCGGCGATGGCCGGATGCGCGTCACCCAGTTTCTCCGCGTACCGGGCACCGTCGTTCAGCGCCAGGTCGAAGACCTCGAGCGGACCGAGATGCGCGGTCAGCGCCACGATGGCGATCGGGAAGATCAGACGCATGCCAAACACCGCGATCAGGATGCCGAGCGTCAGGAAGATCCTCTGCCAGAACTGGCTCATCCGGCCGAGGATCGTCGCGTTGATGACGGCGTTGTCGAAGGACAAACTGATCTCGAGCACCGCGAGGATCGCGACGAGCGCCGCGTTCCTGGGGCCACCGATCACCCCCGCCGCGGCCACCCCGATAACGGTGATCGYCAAGGACCATCYGAAGATTCGCAAGGCGTGCACGCCTACCAACACCCTCCCGGACCGGTCGCCAGACCCCGGCCGCGCCGCGCGGGCGGATCCGCGGTCCGTCGGATCCCGCATCGCTCAAGCATCGCCGGAGACCGCGTCGTCCCGCGGCCTGTTGGCCCGGTGCGGCGGTCGTCGGCATCGTAACTGCTCGTCTGGTGGGCACGACCTGACAAAAGTGCTACACCCGATGTGTATCGCTCTACCTGTACATGTCACCCACACACGACCGGACCCATAGCATCTGGTCATTACCGCGCCGGCCGGCGCGGTCGGACCCAGTGACCCGGTCGGACCCGGTCGGACCCAGTGACCCGGTCAGACCCAGTGACCCGGTCAGACCCAGTGACCCGGTCAGACCCAGTGACCCGGTCGGACCCGGTCGCCTGACCGAGCCCGACTGCGCATCCGGGGTTCAGACGTATCCGGGGTTCAGACGTTGACGCCGAAGTCGCGCGCGATCCCGGCCAGACCCGAGGCGTAGCCCTGTCCGACGGCTCGGAACTTCCAGTCCGCGCCGTGCCGGTAGACCTCGCCGAACACCATGGCCGTCTCGGTGGAGGCGTCCTCGGTGAGGTCATAGCGGGCGATCTCGCTGCCGCCGGCGCCGTTGACGATCCGGATGAAGGCGTTGCGGACCTGGCCGAAGTTCTGCTGCCGCGAGTCCGCGTCATAGATCGAAACCGGGAAGACGATCTTGTCAATCTCCGCCGGCAGGGATGTGAGGTTCACCGTGATGGCCTCGTCGTCGCCCTCACCCTCGCCGGTCAGGTTGTCGCCCTGGTGCTCGATCGCACCGTCGGGGCTCTTGAGGTTGTTGAAGAAGACGAAGTGCCCGTCCGACACGACCTTGCCGTCGGCCCRGCACGCGATGGCGCTCGCGTCCAGGTCGAAGTCCGCGCCGGTTGTGCTCCGAACGTCCCAGCYGAGCCCGACCAGGATGTTGGTGAGTCCGGGCGCCTCCTTGGTCAGCGACACGTTGCCGCCCTTGCTGAGGCTGACTCCCACTGCTCCTCCTGCTGTGCGTTGTTCGAAAGGGCTGCCGTTCAGATGTTGCTGCCGTTCAGATGTTGCTGCCGTTCAGATGTTGCTGCCGTTCAGATGTTTCGGGGGCCGCTCGAGCGGCCCCCGCGGAAGCCGGCGACCCGGGGCGAGGTGCGCCCCGGGTGTCCCCGGGTGTCCCCGGGTGTCCCCGGGCGCCGGCAGCCTACTGCGCGGCGTGAACGCCACAGTGACTCTCCGCCCACGAAGGCCACGTGGCCGGAGTACTGTGCCCTGCGGGACGAACGAGTGGGCCACGAGGTTCCCGCAGCCGGTGCCACACCGCCCCGTAGCCGCGCCGGCTGCGCCCGAATCGTCCCGGTGCCGCCCGCCCGCCACGATCGGGCCACCCCTTTACGCGCCGGCAACCGCGGCGGAACACCACCCGAGCCACCCCGACCCCATCACACAACATCACCACAATGATTCCGGAATGCGCCGGGCGTCCGCCGCCGGGACCCCGGTGACGCTCCGACCTCGACCCCGCACCCGGAGCACCGCAACAGAGGAGGTTCGGACGTTCGACAGGGCCGCAACTGGGGAACATTGCCTTCAGCGCGGGCCATCCGGGCGGGACGGACCGACCCATCCCAACGACAACAATCGCCCATGCGATGGTCGCGGGCAGTTCACACAGAGGTGTCGCCAATCGCCACGTACAGGGCGGACCATTGAGGTGTGGTTCGTCTGGATAAGGTCGTCATGATGATCGGACGTTCAGTAGGCCGGGTTGTCGTCTCCGATGTGACACCGACCGTCTCGTGTGGCCAGTGGCCGGCGCGGGCGGTCGCGGGCGAAATTCTCACCGTCGGTGCAACGGTGTTCCGCGAGGGTCATGACCTCATCGGCGCGAACGTCGTGCTGTCAGGTCCCGACGGGCAGGGAACTCCGTTCATCCGGATGCGCTCCGCCGGCCCCGGTACCGACCGTTATGAGGCGGAGATCACCGCCGGGACCGAAGGCCTKTGGGGATATCGGGTCGAGGCGTGGGCCGATCCGGTCGCCACCTGGCGGCACGGTATTGCCCTCAAGGTCGGCGCGGGCCAGAGCACGGACGAACTCGCGGTGGACTTCGAGGACGGTGCGCGCCTGCTGCTGCGGGCCCTGCCCGCAGTCCCCGAACCGCGCCGGGCGGAGATCGCTCTCGCCGTGGCCGCGCTGCGCGACGACGACTGCACCGACCCCCGCGACCGGATCGCCGCGGCCCTCGATCCCCGGCTGGTGAGCCTGCTGGACGCCTGTCCGCTGCGCGAACTGGTGACCCGCTCACCGCTGTACCGGCTGTGGGTGGATCGTCGGCGCGCCCTCTACGGCAGCTGGTACGAGATGTTCCCGCGCTCGGAGGGCGCGAGCCTCGACCCGCCCCGGTCCGGGACCTTCCTCACCGCGGCCGAACGCCTGCCCGCGGTCGCGGCGATGGGCTTCGACGTGGTGTACCTGCCGCCGATCCATCCGATCGGCGAGGTCAACCGCAAGGGTCCCAACAACACCCTCACCCCCGGTCCGACGGACCCCGGCTCGCCGTGGGCCATCGGCAGCGAACACGGCGGCCACGACGCCGTGCATCCCGACCTCGGCACGATCGACGACTTCGACCTGTTCGTCGCCCGGGCACGCTCGCTGGGCATGGAGATCGCGCTGGACCTCGCCCTGCAGTGCGCGCCGGACCATCCATGGGCGAAGCATCACCCGGAGTGGTTCGTCGTGCGTAGTGACGGCTCCATCGCCTACGCGGAGAATCCGCCGAAGAAGTACCAGGACATCTATCCGCTGAACTTCGACGCCGACCCGACCGGGCTCTATCAGGAGATTCTGCGCGTCGTCCGGTACTGGACTGCACACGGAGTACGAATCTTCCGTGTCGATAATCCGCATACAAAGCCCGTCGAGTTCTGGGAATGGCTCATCGCCCAGGTGAAGTCGACCGAACCAGATGTGCTCTTCCTCGCGGAGGCATTCACCCGGCCGGCGATGATGCACACGCTCGCCAAGGTCGGTTTCACCCAGTCATATACCTATTTCACCTGGCGCAACACGAAGTGGGAGCTCGAGAAGTACGCGCGCGAACTGGTGTCGGCCGCGCACTACATGCGGCCGAACTTCTTCGTCAACACCCCGGACATCCTGCCGGAGTACCTGCAGCACGGCGGCCCGGCGGCGTTCCGGATCCGGGCGGTGCTCGCTGCGACGCTGTCACCGACCTGGGGCGTCTACTCCGGGTACGAGTTGCGCGAGAACACCCCGGTCCGACCGGGCAGCGAGGAGTACCTGGACTCCGAGAAGTACCAGTACCGGCCACGCGACTGGGYCGCGGYGGAGCGTGCGGGCCAGTCGCTCGCGCCGTACCTGACCAGACTCAACCAGATCCGCCGTGCCCACCCCGCCCTGCAGTGGTTGCGCAACCTGCACTTCCACCATGCCGACGGGGACGAGATCATGGTCTTCTCCAAGCGGGTGGACTCCCTGCGGGCGGACGGCACGGATCCCGGGGACACGGCCGCCGCCGACACCGTGCTCATCGTCGTCAACCTCGACCCGCACGCTCCCCGGGAGACCACCGTGCGGCTCGACATGCCGGCCCTCGGCCTCGGCTGGGAAGACTCCTTCGAGGTCACCGATGAGATCACTGGTGCCACCTACGCGTGGGGCAAGCAGAACTACGTGCGGCTGGACCCGGCGGTCGAGCCCGCGCACGTCTTCGCTGTGCGGGCCCGGTCGTGATGGATTCTGAGCCTCTCAGCGAACCGATCGGCGACCACACCCCCGGCCCGGCCCCCGCCATGCCGGTCGGGGGGACTTTACGCGACCCACACTGGTTCAAGCGAGCCGTGTTCTACGAGGTGCTCATCCGCGGCTTCGCGGACTCCAACGGCGACGGCACGGGGGACATTCGCGGCCTGATCTCCAGGCTCGACTACCTGGAGTGGCTCGGTGTCGACTGTCTGTGGCTGCTACCGATCTACTCCTCGCCGTTGCGTGACGGCGGCTACGACATCAGTGACTACTTTCAGATCCTGCCGGAATTCGGTGACCTCGGCGACTTCGTTAGCCTGGTTGACGAGGCCCACCGCCGGGGCATCCGGATCATCGCGGATCTGGTGATGAACCACACCTCGGACGCCCATCCCTGGTTCCAGGCGTCCCGCTCCGACCCCGACGGGCCGTTCGGGGACTTCTACGTCTGGTCCGACAGCGACGAGCTGTACCCGGACGCCCGGATCATCTTCGTGGACACCGAGAAGTCGAACTGGTCGTGGGATCCGGTCCGCGGTCAGTACTACTGGCACCGTTTCTTCTCCCACCAGCCCGACCTGAACTATGACAACCCCGAGGTCCAGGAGGCGATGCTGGAGGTTCTGCGCTTCTGGCTCGATCTCGGCATCGACGGGTTCCGGCTCGACGCGGTCCCCTACCTCTATGTCCGGGAGAACACCAACGGCGAGAACCTRCCGGAGACCCACGAGTACCTCAAGCGGGTCCGCAAGGAGGTCGACGCCAAGTACGCCGACCGGGTGCTGCTCGCCGAGGYAAACCAGTGGCCCTCCGACGTCGTCGAGTACTTCGGCAACGACGACGAGTGCCACATGGCGTTCCACTTCCCGTTGATGCCGCGCATCTTCATGGCGGTCCGGCGGGAGTCCCGCTACCCAATCTCGGAAATTCTTGCTCAGACACCCCAGATCCCGCCGAACTGCCAGTGGGGCATCTTCCTGCGCAACCACGACGAGCTGACGCTCGAAATGGTGACCGACGAGGAACGGGACTACATGTGGGCCGAATACGCGAAAGATCCGCGTATGAAAGCCAACATCGGCATTCGTCGCCGGCTGGCGCCGCTGCTGGACAACAGCCGTGACCAGATGGAGCTGTTCACCGCGCTCCTGCTCTCGCTGCCCGGCTCGCCAGTGCTGTACTACGGCGACGAGATCGGGATGGGCGACAACATCTACCTGGGCGACCGGGACAGCGTCCGGACTCCGATGCAGTGGTCACCGGATCGTAACGCCGGTTTCTCCACCGCGGACCCGGCCCGACTGTACCTTCCCCTGATCATGGATCCGGTCTACGGTTATCAGGCCCTGAACGTCGAGGCCGGACAGCGCATGCCGACCTCGTTCCTGGCCTGGACCAAGCGGATGATCGAGGTACGCAAGCGTCATCCGGTCTTCGGGCTCGGCGACTACACCGAGCTCGGCGCGTCCAATCCCTCGATCTTCGCCTTCGTCCGCGAGTTCGGCGACGACCGGGTCCTGTGCGTCGCGAATCTGTCCCGCTTCGCCCAGCCGGTGGAGCTCGATCTGCGTCGTTTCGAGGGAATGGTTCCGGTGGAGCTGCTCGGCCGGGTGCACTTCCCGCCGATCGGCGAGCTTCCCTACCTGCTGACACTGCCAGGTCACGGACATTACTGGTTCGCGGTGACCAGACCGGGGGAATTCACCCCCTAGCCGCGTTGGGCGGACCGGGGCAACGGAGGCCGTCGGGGCGGTCGGGCAAGGAACAGCCAAGGAGCACTGGAACCGCCTGAACGACGTGCGGCCCGGCCCGGGTCGGGCAAAAGGCTGCTATGGAGGCAGTGGACGTTAGGTTAGCTGGCATAATGATCGTTGAGGACGGGCACCGGGAGGTCGATGATGGGTGACCACCACGCGGAACTGACCGGCCTGTTGCGCGAGTGGCTCCCCCGGCAGCGCTGGTTCGCCGGGAAGGGCAGATCCGGGGGCGGCCTGCGGATCCGTCACGACGTCATGGTCTTCGAACCGCTACGGCTGCTCGTCGTTGACGTCGACTACGACCACGGTCCGTCGGACCATTACCAGGTTCCGGTGGTCATCCGCTCGGACGCGCCCTTCGGCCACGAGGGCTTCCTGATCGGCGAGAGTGCCGGCGGCCTGGTCTACGACGGCCTGCACGACCCCGATGGCAGCTCGGCCCTGCTGAGTTTCCTCCGCCGGTCGACACACCGCGACGGCCTCGTCGCCGAGGCGCTGGAACCACTGGACATCCTGCCCGCCCACGCCGTCGGCGCCGAGCAGTCCAACACCTCGATCGTCTACGGCGACGCCTACATCCTCAAGGTGTTCCGGCGGCTCTGGCCGGGCGTCAACCCCGATCTGGAGGTGACCCGGGCGCTGGCGGAGGCGGGCAGCACACACGTGGCCCGCCCCGTCGCCTGGTACTCCGGCCGTGTCGACGGGACATCGACCACCTTCGGATTCCTCCAGGAGTACCTGCGCAGCGGTACCGAGGGCTGGCGACTGGCGCTGGCCAGCGTGCGCGACCTGTACGCCGAGGCCGACCTGCACGCCGACGAGGTCGGCGGCGACTTCGCCGCGGAGGCCGAGCGGCTGGGTACCGCCACCGCCGAGGTGCACGCCGACCTCGCCCGGACGCTGCCGACGAGGCCCGCGACCGCCGATGCCCTGCGCTCCCTGGTGACCTACCTGCATGGCCGGCTGGATGCGGCGGTCGAGGCCGTCGCCGAGCTGCGTCCCTTCGAGGCGGCGATCCGCAAGAGCTACGACGAGGTGACGGGGGCGTCGGCGCAGGCCGTCCATCCCCGGCCCTTCCAACGGCTACACGGCGATCTGCACCTGGGTCAGGTCCTGCGGGTCGACTCGGGCTGGGTGCTGTTCGACTTCGAGGGGGAGCCAGTCCGCCCGGTCGCCGACCGTGTGGGGCTGGAATCGCCGCTGCGCGACGTCGCCGGGATGCTGCGCTCGTTCGACTACGCGGCCCGGTCGATGCTGCTCGAACGCGGTGACGAGCCGTCGTTGGCCTACCGCGCCCAGGAGTGGGCAGATCGCAACCGGGAGGCGTTCTGCCGGGGCTACGGTGCCGCGGCCGGCCGCGATCCTCGTGCGGATGCCGTGGTGCTGCGTGCGTTCGAGCTCGACAAGGCCGTGTACGAGATCCTGTACGAGGCCCGCCACCGACCGGGGTGGATCGGGATCCCGCTGTCCTCGGTGGAACGACTGACCCGGTCCAGCCCGTCGGCGGGGTAAGCCACGGCCCGGCCCGGGCCGTGGCGGCCGCCCGGCAGCGGTGCCGGCACCCGGACGCGGATCAGCCAGAAGACCCGACAGAAGACCCGAAAAATCACCGCGCAGAGAGGCAGGGGTGTCCCAGTGAACAACGGCGACGTCAACAACGGCACGGCGCGGACGGGACGCCTGGCCACCGGGCTCGCCCCCGACCGACCGAACCCCCGAGGGGCGGCCACCGCCGTCCGCAACGGCGGTGGCCGGGTGGCGCTGGCGGACCGCGACGCATCGTCCGCCAGCGCCCAGCCTGGACAGACCGCCGACGATCCCGCCGTGCCATCGGCCCCACCATCGGCCCCACCATCGGCCCTGCCCGCAGACCCGCCCGCGGTTGCGCCCGCGGTCTCGGTCGACCTGCCCTACGACGACCTGGAGCGGTTGGTCAGCGGGGCGCATCACGACCCGCACGCGCTGCTCGGGGCGCACCCGCATCCCGGGAGCGACGCCACGGTCGTCCGGGTGCTGCGCCCCGATGCGAGGGCCGTGACCGTCCTCGTCGGGCCGGCCCGCTACCCGGCCACCCGGCTGCACAGCGGCGGGGTGTTCGGAGTGGCCGTGCCGGGAATGCTGCCCGACTACCGCATCGAGGTGACCTACCCGGACGGCCCGTACCTCATCGACGACCCCTACCGGCACCTGCCCACCCTCGGTGAGATGGACCTCCATCTGATCATCGAGGGCCGGCACGAACAGCTCTGGAAGGTGCTCGGGGCRCATCCGCGCGCGCTGACGACGCCGGGCGGCGCCACAGTCACCGGGGTCAGCTTCGCCGTGTGGGCCCCCTCCGCGCGGGGAGTGCGGCTCGTCGGCGATTTCGACTTCTGGGACGGGCGTGCCTTCCCGATGCGCTCGCTCGGCCGCTCCGGGATCTGGGAGCTGTTCGTCCCCGGCGCCGGCACCGGCGCCCGGTACAAGTACGAGATCCTCGGCTTCGACGGGATCTGGCGGCAGAAGGCGGATCCGCTGGCGTTCCACACCGAGGTGCCGCCGGCCACCGCGAGCGTGGTGTTCGCCTCCGACTTCACCTGGAACGACGGCGCGTGGCTCGACCGGCGGGCCCGGACGGYCTGGCGCACCGAGCCGGTGAGCGTCTACGAGGTCCACCTGGGCTCCTGGCGGCGCGGGTTGTCCTATCGGGAGCTCGCTGAGGAACTGACCGCGTACGTCGTCGAGAACGGCTTCACCCACGTGGAGATGCTGCCCGTGGCCGAGCATCCCTTCGGCGGCTCCTGGGGCTACCAGGTGTCGGCCTACTACGCCCCGACGGCCCGCTTCGGCAGCCCCGACGAGTTCCGCCACCTTGTGGACACGCTGCACCGCGCCGGCATCGGGGTGATCGTCGACTGGGTGCCGGCGCACTTCCCCCGGGACACCTGGGCGCTGGGCCGCTTCGACGGCACCCCCCTGTACGAACATCCCGATCCACGCCGCGGTGAACAGCCCGACTGGGGTACCTACGTCTTCGATCTGGGCCGCCCCGAGGTACGCAACTTCCTCGTGGCAAACGCCCTGTACTGGTTCGAGGAATTCCACATCGACGGGCTACGCGTCGACGCGGTCGCCTCGATGCTGTACCTCGACTACTCCCGGCCGGAGGGCGGCTGGCTGCCCAACATCCACGGCGGCCGGGAAAACCTCGACGCCGTCTCGTTCCTGCAGGAGACCAACGCCACCGTCTACCGCCGTTTCCCGGGCGCCATGATGATCGCGGAGGAGTCGACCGCGTGGCCCGGGGTCACCCGCCCCACCCACCTCGGCGGCCTGGGCTTCGGCTTCAAATGGAACATGGGGTGGATGCACGACACCCTCGACTACAACTCCCGGCTGCCGATCCACCGCATGTACCACCACCATCAGATGACCTTTTCGATGGTGTACGCCTACTCGGAGAACTTCATCCTGCCGTTCAGCCACGACGAGGTGGTCCACGGCAAAGGTTCACTGCTACGCAAGATGCCCGGCGACCGCTGGGCACAGCTCGCGAACCTGCGGGCGCTRCTCGCCTACATGTGGGCGCATCYCGGCAAGAAGCTRCTCTTCATGGGCTGCGAGTTCGCCCAGGACAACGAGTGGAACGAGTCCGCGTCCCTCGAATGGCCCCTGCTGGACGATCCCGCCCACGCCGGTGTCGCGGACCTCGTGCGCGACCTGAACGGTCTCTACCGGACGGTCCCGGCCCTGTACCAACACGACGCCGACCCGGCGGGCTTCTCCTGGATCGACGCGAACGACGCGGAGAACAACGTCTTCTCGTTCCTGCGGTGGTCGGGCGAGGACCCGGCGGGCGGCGTGCTGGCCTGCGTCACCAACTTCGCCGGCATCGGGCACGAGGGCTACCGCATCGGGCTGCCGTTCCCCGGCCGCTGGCGCGAGATACTCAACACCGACGGGTACCGCTACGGCGGCGGCAACATCGGCAATCTCGGCTCGGTCCAGGCTGTCGAGGAGCCGCATCACGGTCTCGACGCCTCAGCAACCCTGACGCTGCCGCCTCTCGGGGCCATCTGGCTCTCCCCCGCCTAGTGCCTTCCCCCGCACGGCGGCTTCGCCGCAGTGCGGGGACCCCTGGCCCAGGGCGCCGTACGGGGCCTCCGTCAGCTCGCCTTCGGCGACCCTCCTGGGATAGCCTCCTGGGATAGCCATCGGGGCTTCGCCGCAGTGCGGGGACCCCTGGCCCAGGGCGCCGTACGGGGCCTCCGTCAGCTCGCCTTCGGCCGGTGAATGTGGGGATCTGAGCACGGTCCGCGGTCCCTGGACCGTGCACTGGCTCCCCACAACTCGACTGCCGCGTCCTCAGAAGAGAGCGGCTGCCAGGAAGCGTCGAGCCGGGGCCACCGCGGGCTCCTCGTCACCCAACGCCTGGAACAGCCCGACGAGGTGCGCTCGGACCCTTTCCCGCTCCGGTCCCGCCGTCCGGCGGACGACCTCGACGAGACCAGCGAGGGCCCCGGCCACGTCTCCCTGCGCGATGCCCAGGTCGGCCGCGGCAACCGCGGCCTCGACGTCGTCCGGATTCGCCACCAGCCGGTTGCGGACGTCCACCGGATCGTACCCATGCACCCGGCGCAGCAGTTCGGCCCGCGCGAGCCCGGTCAGGGCCTCGGGATCCGCGGGCGCCTCGGTGAGCCGGATGCGGTAGGACTCGACCGCGGTGTCGAAGTCGCCACGGGCAAGCGCCGCCTCGGCCGCCGCCACATGTGGGTCACGGGCGGGGCCGCCCGCGGCTGCCGCGCCCGGGACTGCGCCCATCGCCTCGCCGACCAGGGAGAGCAGCTGATCGAGCCAGCTCCGCACCTCCCGTTCGGGCACGGCGCCGGTGAACTCTCCGATGATCCGCCCGCCGATCACCGCCTTCACCGCGGGGATGCCCTGCACGTCGGCGGCCTGCGCGAGGCCCGGGTTCGCGTCGACGTCGATCTTGGCGAGGATCCACCGGCCGCCGTCCGCCGCGGCGAGCTTCTCCAGGATCGGGCTGAGCTGCTTGCACGGGCCGCACCAGGAGGCCCAGAAGTCCAGCACTACGGGAACCTGCATCGACCGGCTGACCACGTCGGTGGCGAAGCTCGCCTCGGTGACGTCGATGACCACGGGCCCGGCTGGCGCGCCGGGACGGGCGTCCGGCGCGGCCGTGGCGGCGCTGCTGGCGGGGGGAGGCGGGGTCGCCGGCTTGGGGTCGAGCGGGACGGCGCCGGCGAGGCGCAGACCGCCGAGGCTTTCGGGCAGACGTCCCGCGCCTCCCGCACCGCGCGGCGATCTGGATGGGACTGGTGGCCTACGTTGCATGCCTCCATCGTGGCATCTGGTCGCGGTCAGTGGGCTCGGCACCGGACGACTTTTCCGGTCCTCATGTCCGCCTCGCCCGGGGTCGGACACAGACGCCCAATCCGGGCCGGCGGGCCGCGGGCCGCGGGCCGTTGCCCGCCGGCCGCGGTCAACGATCAGTGGCGTCCGCGCCGGTCTCGCCCCCGGCCAGCAACCGGTCGATCGCGGCGACCTTCGTGTGCAGAGCGTCGGTGACTCCCGGGCGAAGATCGGCCTTCAGCACCAGACTCACCCGGCCAGCACGGGCCGAGACCGCCTCGGTGGCCCGGCGGACGACGTCCATCACCTCGTCCCACTCGCCTTCGATCGTGGTGAACATGGCGGTCGTCTCATGGGGCAGCCCACTGGCCCGCACTATCCGGACCGCCTCGGCGACCAGATCCGCGACCCCCTCGCCCTGACCGATGGGCGTGACACTGAAGGCAACAAGCATGCGGTCAGACTTATCACGACAGTCCGCTCACCGCGCATCGAACAACGCAGGGCCACTACCCTGCTACGCCGACGCACCGAGGTCGTCGGTAAGCTATTTGCATGTCACGAAACGTCGCCAGAAAACCGGCCGGCGATCCAGTTGAGCAAACCCGGAACAACGGTCTCTGACGGTACGCCCTACCATTGCCCGCCGTGGGGTGGAAGAAGACGGATAATGAGGCGTAGGTGGGGTCACGCATCTTGCTCGACGCGCTGACGGACCTGGCTGTGGTCGTCGGCACGGATGGTCGTGTCACCGACATGGGTGCCGCCGCCCGCGCCTTCCTCGGTGACCGGGTTCCCCGCGTCCCCCATCTGCGCGATCTTGTCGACGTCGTCGATCCCGCGTTCCGCCTCGCTCTCGGTGAGGCGGTGACGGYCGCGCTGGGGCGGACCGGGCAGTGGCGTGGCTCGGTGGGACTCGTCGACCTGGCCGGGGCCACCGTGCCCCATCACGTGACGGTCCGGGTCGACCCGGAGGGCGGGCTGGTCGTCGTCGCTCGGGACACCAGCGACCAGCGCGCCCGCGAGGTCGCCGAGAACGAGTCACGGGCCAAGGACGAACTGATCGCCCGGCTCGGCCACGAACTGCGGACCCCGCTGAACGCCATGCTGGGCTTCGCGCAGCTGCTGGAACTCGAACCGCTCACCCCCGACCTCCACGACGACGTCGAGCGGATCATCACCGGTGGCCGCCACATGCAGGCGTTGATCGATGACGTGCTGGACCTGGCCAGGCTCCGCGCGGGCCGGGGGGACATCAACAAGGGGCCGGTCAACGTCCTCGACATCGTCCAGGGCGTGGTGGAGCTCGTCGAACCGCTCGCGGCGCAGCGCAGCATCCGGCGGGTGATCCATCCGGCGCTGCCGCTCGTCGCCGACGCGGACCGCCGCCGCCTGTGGCAGGTCCTGCTCAACCTTGTCGGTAACGCGCTGAAGTACGGCCGGGAGGGCGGCAGCGTGCGCGTCGGCATCGTGCCCATCACCGGCTCGCGGATCCGTATCGAGGTCGAGGACGACGGCGCGGGGCTCTCCCCCCGGGCGATCGACCGACTGTTCCGGCCCTTCGAGCGCCTCGGCGCCGAGCGCAGCGGAATCGAGGGCAGCGGGCTGGGCCTCGCGCTGTCCCACGCCCTGGTCACGGCGATGGGCGGGGTGCTTACCGTCGCCAGCCGGTACGGCGTGGGAAGCGTGTTCGCCGTCGTGCTCGACGCGGTCGACCTGCGTTTCGAGGATCTCGATGATGACAGCGGGTTCGTGGGCAGTTACGGTGGCCTCCCAGGTCGCTCCGGCGAGTCCGGCACGGTCACCCTCGGCCGTCCTCCCACACCCGGCGGCCTGCGGGTCGTGCACGTCAGTGGCGATCCCGCCCTGCGTTCCCTGGTCGCCGAGACCCTCACCGATTTCCTGGCTGCGGACACCGTGACCGTTCCCCGCGCCGGTCTCGCCCTCGACGCGGTGCGGGGGGCCCGGCCGGCGTTCATCCTGCTCGACCGGGACCTGCCCGACACGACCGCGGCCGAGCTGCTCGCCCAGCTCGCGGCGGACCCGACCGCCGGCGTCATCCCGGCCCTGGTCCTCAGCGAGGACACCGACCCCCGCGAGCGGGCGTACCTGCGCCGAGCCGGYGCCGTGGACGTCCTGAAGATCCCGCTGGATCCCGGCGCCCTAGTCGCCGCGGCAGCCGCGCTCACCACCGCGATGACCGCCCCGAGCTGACCTGACCGGGCCGCCCCGAACGGCGCCTGATGCGGGGAAGAGCTCGAAGTCCAGAAAGTCGAAGCCAGGCGCCACCACGCAGCCGACCAGGACGTGCTGTCCATCGCGCGGGACCGCGGTCTGCCATTCGCCGGCCGGCACGACGAGCTGCGGCGCTTGGCCCGCGGCCAGATCGGGCCCGAGGATCCGCCGGTCGGCGGCGACCGGCGCCCGGCCCGGCCCGCCGAGAGTGAGATCGAGGGCCCCGCCGCCCTGCCAGAGCCAGATCTCGGCCGAGGCCACCCGATGCCAGCCGGACACCTCTCCCGGACGCAGCAGGAACAGGATGGACGTCATGACGGGGCGCCTGCCGCCATGTGCGTCGATCTGGTCGGGACTGGCCCAGGTCCGGCGGTACCAGCCGCCCTCGGGATGTTCTTCGAGACCAAGCTCCCGCACCAGGTCGTCGGCCAGCGTCGCGGGGTCGTCGATGCGGGTCATCGCGGGAGCCTCCCCGAGGCCTGCCGTCACGCCGGAACGCGCAGCACCAAGGCGTCTCCCTGGCCGCCGCCGCCGCAGAGACCGGCGGCCCCGATCCCGCCGCCGCGGCGCTTCAGCTCGTTGGCCAGGGTCAGGGCGATCCGGGCACCGGAGGCTCCGACGGGGTGACCGATCGCGATCGCGCCGCCGTTGACGTTGGTGATCTCCGGGCCGATCCCGAGGTCGCGCATGGACTGGATCGCGACCGCGGCGAAGGCCTCGTTGATCTCGACGAGGTCGAGATCGGCCGGGGTGAGCCGCTCCTTGGCCAGCGCCGCGAGGATGGCGCGCGAGGGCTGGGACTGCAGGGAGGTGTCCGGACCGGCCACGAAGCCGTGGTGACCGACCTCCGCGAGGATCGGCAGGCCGAGCTGTTCGGCCTTCGCCCGGCTCGCCACGATGACGGCGGCGGCGCCGTCGGAGATCGGCGACGACGAACCCGCGGTGATCGTGCCGTTGCCGTCGAAGGCCGGCCGCAGCTTCGCGAGCACCTCGACGGTGGTGTCGGGACGCACGCTCTCGTCCTGGTTGACGACCAGCGGCTCGCCGCGGCGCTGCGGCACCGCGACCGGGACGATCTCGTCGTCGAACAGCCCGTTCTTGGTGGCGGCGGCGGCCCGCTGATGCGACTGGGCGCCGAACTCGTCCTGCTCGGCCCGGCCGATGCCAAGCCCCGCGTTGTACCGCTCGGTGCTCGCCCCCATCGCGATCTGGTCGAAGGCGCAGAACAGCGCGTCGTGCTCGGTGGCGTCGAGCAGCTCGGCCCGGCCGTACTTCACCCCGGAGCGCAGCGAGCGCAGCAGGTGCGGGCCGCCGGTCATGGACTCCATCCCACCGGCGACGACGAGGTCGAACTCCCCGCTGGAGATGTACGTGTCGGCCAGGGCGATCGCGTCGAGGCMGGACAGGCAGACCTTGTTGATCGTGATGGCGGGCACCGACAGCGGGATGCCGGCGGCGACCGCCGCCTGCCGGGCGGTGATCTGACCCGCACCGGCCTGGATCACATGCCCCATGATCACATAATCGACCGCGTCGCCGGACAGGCCGGCCCGCGCGAGGGCACCCGAGATCGCGATGCCACCGAGATCCGTCGCGGTGAAGCTCTTCAGCCCGCCCGACAGTTTCCCGAACGGTGTCCGCACTCCGGCCACGATCACGGAACCAGGCATGGATGCCTCCTCATCTCCAGGAAGATCTTCGGACCGGGACGGCGCCGGCACACGGCATGCGGCATGCGGCATGCGGCATGCGGTGACGTCGTCTCGTGGCGACGGCCTCGAGAACGGCCGTTGCTGATATAATAGCCTGGTCACGTCTGAGATTCCCGGCCGCGATTCTGGCCTCTCAGGGACAAGCGCACCCAGCCGGACCGGCGGGACGGCCAGGAGAAGCGGACCGTCCTGACAGGGACCGTCAGGACAGCTGGCCGCAGGCTGCCACGAACGGCGAGGTGGCCGGGTCCGCCGGCAGGCGTACCCGGTCGGACCGRCTGTCTTGGGCGGCCAGGCCCTCCGGGGTCAGCGCCAGGATGGTCGTGGCCACGGTGAACAGCGAACCGTCGGTCGAGGTCCCGCTGTTGATCCGCAGGGCCCGGTCCATGCAGCGGAACCCGGCGCCGACGTTGCCCTGAACTCCGGCGGCGAGGGTGAGCTGAGCCGGCAGGGAGACGGAGGCCAGCGTGTCGAGACTGGCGTAGCGCACCAGCGCGTAGTTGTCCATCCCGCTCCTCGACGTGGTCTGCACCAGGATCTCGCCGAACCCGTTGGCGTCGATGTCGACGACCGTGTAGTGCAGGGGCACCACGATCGCGCCCAGGTCGACCTGCCCGACAGTTCCGTCCCGGGAGAACACGACCTCGAGTTTGCTCCCGGTCGCCCGCACCTGGTCGGAACGGCCGTCGCCGTCGACGTCGCCCGCCACCGCCGGCTTCACGACGGCCGTCGGCAGCTGAGGGCTGTCCTGGGTCACCGTCGTCGGACTGGCTGACGAACCGGCCGTGACGGGCGGGGAGGACACGCTGGTGCTCGGGAGGGCGGTCGGCGGGGTAGTCGCCGACCAGGTCGCCGCTCCCCCTCCGGACCCACCGCCGGCCCTGGCAGAACGGCCGGTGCCGCCGGTCGAGGGCGCGACGGGTGTCCGGCTCGGCCCCGTCACGGGTGCGGTCACGAGCGGCGGGACGGCTGGCTCGACGAGCTCGTTGCTCGACGGAGGGGGCCGCAGCGCCACCACGGCGAGCCCGATGAGCGCGGCCATGACCATCCCGCCCGCCGTCATCAGCGGCAGACGCCACCGGCGCCGACGGTCGATCCCGGCACGGATCTGCCGGTAAGCGTCCGGCGAGGGCCGGATGGGCTCCACCGCCTCGGTGAGCAGGCGGACGAGCTCCTCCGGTTCCAGACCACTCACCGCAGGCCCTCCAGCTTGCCGCTCAACGCCGACAGCCCCCGGGAGGTGTACGCCTTGACGGAACCGACACTGCAGCCCATCACCGCCGCGGCGTCCGCCTCGGACATGTCGGCGTAGTACCGCAGCACCACCGCCTCCCGCTGCCGGCGGGGCAGCTCGCGCAGCGCCTGGATGACCGCCGCCCGTTCGACGAGGGAGTAGGCGCCCTCCTCGGCGCTCGCGGCGTCGGGCATCGGCTTGGGAGCGTGTTTGAGAGCGACGAGTCGACGACGCAGTGTCGAACGTGCGAGGTTGACGACGGTCTGCCTGAGGTAGGCCAAGGCCTTGTCCCGGTCCTGGAGCCGCCCCCAGGCCGCGTGGACGCGGATGTAGGCGTCCTGCACAACCTCCTCGCAGAGGCCGAGATCGTCAAGTAGTAACGCTGCAAGACGAACCAATGACCGATAGTGTTCGGAATACAACGCGGTCAGGGCGGCATCGGCGTCCCGCGCGACATCGCTACGGGCGGCGTCGCTCCGTGCAGGCACGGGCCGCCACCCTTCCACGACAGTCATGGGCGCGATCACACCCAGTTGGACGCGTACCGAGCACTCGAAGTTGTCCCAAAAGTTCTATCGCGTCGCGCACGAAACAGACAGYCTCCACATCCCGCGACCCCGCCTCCCACCTATGGGTAACATCTGCCGTCTATCCGCCACCAGCACCAGCGTCCTACGGAGGCCGACCGTGAAGGACATTCTCGAAGCGATCATTGCCCAGAGCCCTCCGTCGCCCGCCCGGCGGGCGGAGTTCGCATCCCTCCCGGTCCCCGAGTCCTACCGCGCCGTGGTCGTGCGCCGGGACGAAATCGGGATGTTCGAGGGCATGCCGTCCCGGGACAAGGACCCCCGCCGCTCCCTGCACGTAGACGACGTGCCGACCCCCGAGCTCGGTCCCGGCGAAGCCCTCATCGCGGTCATGGCCTCCTCCGTGAACTACAACACGGTCTGGACGTCGATCTTCGAGCCGATCCACACCTTCAACTTCCTCGAGCGCTACGGCCGAACCTCTCCGCTTGCATCCCGTCACAACCAGCCTTACCACGTTGTCGGCTCGGATCTGGCCGGAGTTGTGCTACGGACAGGGCCTGGCGTACAGGCCTGGTCCCCCGGGGACGAGGTCGTCGCCCACTGTCTGTCCGTGGAACTTGAGCGTCCCGACGGCCACAACGACACGATGCTGGATCCCGAGCAACGAATCTGGGGATTTGAGACGAATTTTGGCGGACTCGCCGAGCTCGCCCTGGTCAAGACCAACCAGCTCATGCCGAAACCCGCGCACCTGACCTGGGAGGAGGCGGCCGCACCCGGTCTGGTCAACTCGACCGCGTACCGCCAGCTGGTCTCGGTCAACGGCGCGAACATGAAGCAGGGCGACGTCGTTCTCGTCTGGGGCGCGTCCGGGGGCCTGGGCTCCTACGCCACCCAACTCGTGCTACGCGGCGGGGCCATCCCGGTCTGCATCGTCTCCTCGCCGGAAAAAGCCGACATATGCCGCTCCCTCGGCGCAGAGCTGATCATCGACCGCGCCGCCGAGGCCTATCAGTTCTGGAGTGACGAACACACCCAGAACCCCCGGGAATGGCAGCGGTTCRGCAAGCGCATCCGCGAGCTCACCGGCGGCGACGACCCCGACATCGTCCTCGAACACCCGGGCCGGGAAACCTTCGGCGCCTCCGTCTATGTGACCCGCCGCGGCGGAACTATCGCCACCTGCGCCTCCACCAGCGGTTTCCAGCACGAGTACSACAACCGGTACCTGTGGATGAATCTCAAGCGCATCGTCGGCTCGCACTTCGCCAACTACCGGGAGGCCTGGGAAGCCAACCGACTCATCATGCGCGGGATGATCCATCCGACCCTGTCCCGGGTCTACCCGCTTACCGAAACGGGGCAGGCCGCCTACGACGTGCACCGCAACCTCCACCAAGGGAAGGTGGGCGTGCTGTGTCTCGCCCCGGCCGAGGGGCTGGGTGTCCGCGACGAGGCACTCCGCTCCCGCCACCTGACCGCAATCAACCGGTTCCGCGGCGTATAAACCCGGAAATCGGCCAGGTCGACAGCCGGCTCCCCTCACGCTCGCATTGACCGTCTGAGATGCTGAGGTCCTATGACCGAACACACCGATCTCATCCCAATGGCCGGCGAGACCGACGGGCCCCCCGCCTTTGATCTGGTGCGCCGTGGCTACGACCCCAATCAGGTCACCCATCACGTGAACTGGCTCGTCGAGCAGCTACGCGAGGCCGAGGCGCACCGGGCGGCGGCGGAGGCGGCCGCGTCGGAGGCTGCGACCGAGGCGGCCCGGGTACGCGACGATCTGGCCGCCAACCGTCCCGCCTGGGAGGAGTTCGGTGGCCGCGTTACCCAGATCCTCCAGCTCGCCGAGGAGGAGGCGGCCACCGTTCGGGCTGAACGCACCCGGGAGGCCGATGCCCAACTCGAGGAGGCCCGCCGGATCGTCACCGAGGCCGAGYAGACCCGGGAGAAAACCCTGCGCGACGCCGACGAGCAGGCCGCGGCCATCGTCTCGACGGCCCGCGCGGAGGCCGAACGGATCGTCGAGGTCGCTCGGGCCGCGGCCGCGCAGGCCGAGGACGACTCGAAGCGTCGGCTGGCCGACCTCGAACGCCAACGCGAACAGGTGACCTCGCAGCTTGCCACCCTGCGTGACCAGGTGACGGCCCAGCTGGGCGCGCTGCGCGACAAGCTGACCGCCGCCTCCGCGTCGATCGCCTCCATCGAGGCACCGCCGCCTGAGGAGCGTAAGGCGCTCGGCAGCGAGCCGAACGCGTTGCCCGCGTCGGCGGCCTCCCGCGGGGTCTAGCCCGCACGGGAGACCGTCGTCTCGTGGGGTCAGCCGTCACGGACGCGCGGCCGGGCCGCTCGGCATCGGCGTTCCCAACACGGCCGGTGCCAGTGTCGACGGTCCTCGATCCGCTCGGGCGGCCAGACCACCACGTGAGCGGCGCCCGGAGTGATCTCATAATCACAACCGGGACACCGGTAGACCTTGGTGGTCGCCGCGCCGCTCGTCGGTCGCACACCCACTCACCGTCCCGCAGGACGACGACCGGATCCGGCATCCACCAGCCGACCGGGTGCCCGCGCTGCGCATCCGACGGCCGGGCCCGGCGTCGGCGCGCCTTCCTCGTCACCGCCCGCGAGCGGGTCTGCCCGATGCCCGGAACCGATCCCGCCGGGTGCGGGAACCCGAACCCGGGGTATCGCCGGCCGGCGGGCCCGCGACCCACTCGCCCCGGTCCACCACCTCGCCGTCAACGATCCGAGGCCGGTCATCCGCCGCCGGTCCGGCCGAGGAGGCCGTCGTGCGCCCGCCCGTCCCCGCCCCGAACCTCTCGCCCGTCCACCGCACCCGCCCGCCGACCCGCTCGAAGCCGGCCATCACGAGCGAGCGGGCGAGCTTGGCCTTGCGCACGGCCCCCGCCGGACTCGCCAGGGCGGACGACGCACCGATGAGCAGCTGGAAGCCGCGATCGCTGCCACGCCAGTGCTCACGCAGGATCGGCTCCCCGGCTCCGACGGCCAGCCGCCGGAAGGCGAACGCGATGACCGCGACGTCGTCGAGCTGACCCACCACCGGAATCGCGTTGGTCAGCCGGTTCTTCGGCGACACGAGGTACGCGAGCGCCGCGGCGGCCTCCACCTTCGCGGACTGCGGGACCCGCGGATCGGCGACGACCCGCCGCAGCAGCTGGACCAGATCGGGAAGGAACATCGTGACTTCCCGACTGAACGCTCGCACGGCGTCCCTGTCGAGCACGACCATCGCCGCTCCAGCCTCCTCCCGCGCGAATCGGGATTTCCCGCCGACCGTCGACATCCTAGTCCGCGCGGACAGAAGCGATCTTGTTCTCGGCGTGACGGGTAGGCTCAGCGCGGCGGGTGGTCGAGGAACCCCCGGCCGGTCTTGYGTCCCAGGAACCCAGCCCGGACCAGCTGTTCGAGCAGGGGTGCCGGGGCGTAGCCGGGCTCGCGGAACTGCGCGTACAACGAGCGCGTGATCGCGAGCGTGACATCGAGGCCGACGACGTCGGYGAGCGCGAAGGGGCCCAGCGGATGGCCGCAACCGACCGTCATCGCCGTGTCAACGTCCTCGATCGTCGCATAGTGCGCCTGGAGCATCTTCACTGCGTCGTTGAGATAGGGAAACAGCAGCGCGTTGACGATGAACCCCGCCCGGTCGGCGCAGAGCACCGGATGCCGCCCGGCCGCTCGGGACAGCGCCAGGACCGTGGCTGTCACGTCGTCGCCGGTGAGAACCGTGGGCACCACCTCGATCAGCTTCATCGCCGGGGCCGGGTTGAACCAGTGCATACCGATGACGTCCCGCGGCCGGCTGGTGGCCATGGCGCACTCGATGACCGGCAACGAGGACGTGGTGGTCGCCAGCACGGCGCCGGGCGCCGCGATCTTGTCCAGGTCGGCGAACAGCTCCCGCTTCACCGCCAGGTCCTCCACCACCGCCTCAAGCAGCAGCTCGCAGTGGCCGAGCTCACCCAGATCGGTCGTGCCGCGCACCCGGGCCAGAGCCGCCAGCCGGTCGGCGTCGGACAGCCGCCCCCTGGCCACCGACGCCGCCAACGACGACTCGATCTTCGCGAGGGTGGCGGCGAGGGTGCGCTCGCTCCGGGCCCGCAGGAGGACGTCGTGCCCGGACCGGGCCAGCACCTCCGCGATGCCACCCGCCATCGTGCCGCTCCCCACGACGCCGACCGAGCGCACCGGGCGGCCCCGCCCCAGGCGGTCGGCGAGCGGATCGACCGCGTCGACCACCTCGGAGGAGTCCGGTGCCGCGTAGGTGTAGAAACCACGACCGGTCTTGCGGCCGAGCAGGCCCGCGCGCACGAGCTGGCTCAGCAGCGGTGCCGGAGCGTGCAGGTGGTCACGGGACTGCCGGTACATCGAGTTGAGAATCTCGTGGGCGGCGTCCAGACCGATCAGATCGAGCAGGGCGAGCGGGCCCATCGGATGCCCGCACCCGAGCCGCATGGCCGCGTCAATGTCCTCCCGGGCCGCATACCGGGCCTCGAGCATGCGCACGGCGTTGTTGAGATAACCGAACAGCAGCGCGTTGACGATGAAGCCCGCCCGGTCCTCCGCGACGACCGCGGTCTTCCCCACGTCGTTGACCAGGCCGATCACCCCGGCCAGCACGGTCGGGTCGGTGACGACCGTGCGTACGACCTCCACCAGGCGCATCACCGGCGCCGGATTGAACCAGTGGGTGCCGAGCACCCGTTCCGGGCGGGCGGTGCCCGCCGCGAGTTCCGTTACCGACAGGGAGCTGGTGTTCGTCAGGAAGACGGTGGCCGGGGGGCAGATCTCGTCGAGTCGGGCGAAAAGCGCCTGTTTGGCGCTCATTCGTTCGTCGATCGCCTCGATCACCAGCTCGCAGTCGGCGACCGCCGCGAGCTCGGTGCCGAGACGCATGCGGGCCAGCACGGCCTCCCTGGTCGCGTCGTCGAGCTTGCCGTGGCGGCCCGCGCGGTCGAGGGAGTGCTCGACCCGGGCCCGGCTGCGGGCGAGCGCGTCGGCGTCACGCGCGATGCCGACGACCTCCAGACCGGCCTTCGCCAGCACCTCGGCGATGCCCGCGCCCATGGTGCCGAGCCCCACCACCCCGACCCGGCGGTGTCTCACCGCCTCGTCCCGGCTGTTCTCCGGCTTCTTCTCCTGGTTCGCGTTCTCCTGGTTCGCGGCCGGCCCCGTTCCCGATGTGGTTCCCGATACGGGCCTCTCGATCATGCCCAGGCTCCTCTACTTCGGCGCACGGGCCCCGGGCGACGGGTGGGCGTCGCGGGCCGGGCGGTGTCAGACGGCGAACGCCGCGATCCTCCCATATTCTCGAGACGCCGGCCCATGATCGCACTACGGGAACGGACCGGCCGCCGGACGGGGAAGCCGGACGGGCGGCCGTCGCAGGTTCGGCGGACCGGGCAGGCTCGGCGGAATCRCTTTCAGAAAAGCGTCGGAATGGACGGTTCGAGGCCCCGCAGCTCGTCATAGTCGAYGACGGCGCAGCCCAGCCCCCGGTCCGCCGCCAGCAGCCGCGCCTGCGGGGTGATGGACTGCGCCGCGAGGATGCCGCGCACGGGATGCGGCAACGCCGGGTCGGCCTCCAGGCGGACAAGGTAACGGGTCAGCTGCTCCACCCCGTCGATCTCACCCCTGCGTTTGATCTCGACGGCGACCGTCGAGCCGTCCGCGTCGCGGCACAGCAGGTCGACCGGCCCGATGCCGGTCTCGTACTCGCGGCGCACCAGGGTGAGTCCGGGCGCGATCGCGTCGGGCCGGTCGGCGAGCAGCACCTGCAGATGCGCCTCCACCCCGTCCTTGCGCAGACCCGGGTCGACGCCGAGGTCGTGCGTGGAATCGTGCAGCACCTGTTCGAGGGTGATGACGAGCTGCTCGGCCGCGCGGTTGGTGACCCGCCAGACCCCGTCCGCCTCGGCGATGACGCACGGGGGACTCATCCAGTTGAGCGGCTTGTACGCTCGCCCGTCGGCGTGGATGGAGACGGATCCGTCCGCCTTGACGAGTACCAACCGGACGGCGCTCGGCAGATGTGCGGTGAGCCGACCGACGTAGTCCACGCTACAGCGAGCGATGACGAGCCGCATGACGTCACGCTATCGCGGCCGTTTCCGGCGCCCGGCGGCGGTGGGACCGCCGCGCACCCGGCGATCGCCTGACGATCACCCGACATCGCCGCCGCGAGCCGCCACGAGGTCGTCCAGAATCCGGCATCGATCCACGTACCGGGCCGACAACCGGGCGGCGTCCTCGGGCGGCAACCGCCTCAGCCTGGCCGGATCGGCGTTGTCCTGTATGTCGGCCCGTTTCACGACGACGGCAAGCGGATCGGCGGCCACCCGGGCGAGATAGTCGGGCACCGGCTCGCCCTCCCGATGGGACAGCGCGTCGACCGCCGCGACG
>NZ_MRUJ01000298.1:0-8316 GCF_002099325.1 Frankia sp. KB5
CCAGATCCGATGCGCCACACATCAGCCAACAGTCGGACCCGGAACGAGCGCCAACCACTCACAGCAACATCAACAATGAAGCTGAATGTTTACGGGAGCGAAGACCGACTCCGAGCGCCACATCACCTACGATCCCGCGAACCGTCCCGAGGTGTCCTCCCTCCTCCTGCTCGCTTCGCTCTGCCAGAACCGGCACCCTCATCAGGTCGCCGACGACATCGGCTCCGCCGGGGCCGCCGCACTTAAGAAGATCGTGATCGAAGCGGTCAACGACTACCTGGCACCGATCCGGGCTCGCCGAGCCGACTACGCCGAGGACCGCTCCCATCTGCGCCGTGTGCTCCGCGAGGGCAACGAACGAGCGGGAGCCGTCGCCGACGCAACCCTCGCCGAGGTGCGTACCGCCATGAACAGCCACTACTGACGGTCTGGGGTCACCGGCCGGCCGGGTCGGCGCCGAGTCGCCCGAGACTGCCGAGCCACACCTGGCACCGGGCGGCTTCGGTGGCGACCCGGCTGTGGTGGCCGCCCGGCTTCCAGGAAGAGGGCCGCGGGAGTCGGTCAGAGCTGCCGGTCAACCGTCAGAACGGACTTCTTCGTGCCGGCCGCGGCCAGAGTCCCGCCCAGCAGAAGCGTCCCCACCGGCCAACGACGCATATGCACCGGTAGAGTGACGCAATAGTCGCCGACGCGCAGGATCAAGCCCTTGCCCACCAGGTCCCGCGCGGCCGCGGCATACTGCGGAGTCCGGGTCACGTCGGCCCACGCGCATCCCGACATTCCCTGCCGGAGCACGTCGATGAGGACGGCGTCGTCGACGATGAACCGATTCGTGGCCTCGCTCCTCTGGTCGACTACGGAGACGAAGTCCGGCCCCTTCCGGAAATAGAACAGACCAAAACTGCCCGCCGATCGCCAATGGCCGAGGGGGAGTTCTCCCTCGCCCAGGACGGTCACCTTCCCCGGAGGCGGTAGGTGATCGAGTATCCGAACCATCCCCATCTGGTCCGGGCTCAGGCTCAATGACCACGACAACCGCACTCCGATCGAGGAGCATTCGCGAACCAGCGCGATGCTTCGCGCGGTCACGTCAGCCGGGAGTCCTGACAGGTCGACGGCCTCAGCCAGCCGCACACCGGCGACGGGCACACGCCGCAGAAGCGATCCCAGTTCGTCAGGAGCAGGGAGCCCGGTCCAGTCCGCACCGAGGACCAGCACCGCGGCGCCCGGTCGCCCGCCCGCCGGGCGGCGCCCGTGGCGGTCGGCCAGCGCCCTGAGTCCGTCGATATCCAGCAGGGCGCTCATCGGGATGCCGCGACCTCTCTGCCGTCGACAAGCTTCCGGCGGTACGGGTCGACCTCGAGCGCCAAGCTCACGTAGCGCCCTTCGTCCTCGAAGGCGAGACCGCGGTCGACGAAGTAACGAAGGATCTTCCGGGCTTCCTCGTCGGTCACGACTTGGCCGCCGTCGGCGAGCCGTCGGCGCACGCCCTCCCACCCGGCTCCCTGGAAGAGATCGAGGTATACATTGCTTTGCAGCTCGTCCAACTCGATGACCTCTTCAGGCCAGCTTGCCCGCTGGTCCTCGATGACCACCCGGCCCTGGTCGTCGATCCAATACAGAAGCGTGCTCCTTGGATAGGCCTCGGCCCAGTTTCTGACTGCCTGCTTCAGGTCGTCCTCCAGCGGCCCCGCGATCCCTCGCGTACTGCCGTCGAAAAGGTAGACGAGATCATACAACTCGCCTTTTGGAACATTATAGATAAGTTCATAGAAGCGCGCCGGCGTGCGGAACATGAATCCAATGGAAGGATCATCGAAATAGGGACTGAACCTCTCCAGTGCAATGCRCCACGCGCCGGTTGGCGGCTGGAGGTGTTCCAGTGATGCCATTTTCCTCAGCAGGCTCTGATAATCTTCGTCGGTCTCCCCAGGGAATCCGTACAGGATGTTCCAGGTGACGCTCAGGCCGAGATCCATGCCATCTCGCAGCATACGCACGTTGTGCGCCGAACTCACGCCCTTTTCCATCAGCCGAAGCACGTGGCTGCTCAGGCTCTCGATGCCCGGCTGGACGAAGAGCACGTTCGCGTCCCTCAGGCGGCCCAGCTGCTCGCGGGTCATGTTCGACTTGATCTCGTAGTGAATCCTCAGATCACAGTCGAGGGCCGCCAGCTCCGGCATCACCTTATCGATGTAGCCCATGTCGAGAATGTTGTCGACCATCACCACGTCGAGAACGCGGTGCCTCGACGCCAGGTCCCGGACCTCGTGCGCGATGCGTTCGGGAGCCTTGCTCCGAAAGTTAATGTTCGATCCGTTCAGGCCGCAGAAGGTGCACTGGTGAACTTCGCCCCACCAACAGCCACGGGATGTCTCGAGAACCGCCATCGGCCGGATGCCGGGGCCGAGCGACGAATTCTCGAGCGCCTGGAAGTAGCCGTCGTAGTCGGGGGCTGGCACCACGCCGAAGGGCACGGACGACTCGGCGGGTGGGTTCGTGACCGTCATCCCGTCGGACCGCCAGCTGAGGCCGGGTATGTCGGCGACACTCGCACCTGCGGCGACACACCTCAGCAGCGCGGGCAGCGACCGTTCGCCTTCACCACTGATCACGAAGTCGAGCTGATCGAAGTTCCGGTGCAGGGCCGGCCCCTGCGGCCCGTCGCAGTTGCTGCCGCCGATCACCGTGAGGACGCCCGGCGCGACTCTCTTGATCTCCCTCGCGAGCGCGAGTGACGGAACGTTCTGCATGAAAGTGCTGGTGAATCCGACGATGTCCGGTGGATCGGCGGCGATCTCGGCCGCCAGCTGCCGGATGAACGTCCGGGAGTGTCGCTGCATCTCGACGGGAACCTCCGCGTCGACACCCTGCGCGTCGAGAAGCTGCGCGTACTCGTCGACACGGTAGCTCGCGACGTCATACAGCGCGGGAGCGAAGACCCAGTCGCCGACGCCCTGAAAGACCTGGACCGCCACCTTGCCGTAGTCCGCCACGCCGATGGCTCCGCCGCTAGCGCACATCAGGTGCTCAGCCCACCGGAAGTTTCCGTACAACTCGTCCACGGACCAGCCGGGCGCCTGTTCGCGGACGGAAGGCCCGAGTACTCCCAGCGCACTGGACGGTGTGTCAAGTCCCTGCCATGGCATGGCGATAAGGAGAAGCCTCATTAGATTCCCACCTCGAATTTCGGTCGCTAGAAAGACACGGCGCGCTCGTGCGCCGAGACGCCCACGCCCGCGGCGCCGGCAGGATCCGTTGCCGGCCGAGCCGGAGATGACGCGGTCCTCACACCCAGATCGTGGTACGCCTCGGCCAAGGGACCTCAGGAGGCTCTCCTGTGCTTCCGGTGCTCCGACGGAGATCCGTACGCCATACCCCGGATAGGGGCGGACCCTGATTCCTGCCTCCGCCAGGTCCTGCGCGAAGGAGTCGGCCGCAGCGGCCAGGGGGAGCCAGACGAAGTTGGCGCGAGAAGGCAGCACCGGCAGACCCGACCACCGGAGACCAGCGGTCAGTTCGTCTCGCGACACGGTCACCGTGTCCAGGCGACCGCGTAGCTCACCCTCGCTGTGCAGGGAGAGGATCGCCGCCTGCTCCGCGATGTGGGTGACCCCAAAGGGAAGACCGGCCTTGCGGACGGTCACCATGATCCGCTCCGGGCCCGCGGCGTAGCCGATCCGCAGGCCCGCTAGCCCGTAGGCCTTCGAAAAGGTCCGGAGCACGACGATGTTGCGGTGCCGGCTGAGAACATCCGGAGTACCCGGGGGATTCTCGCCGCGATCGAACTCGACGTAGGCCTCGTCGAGCACCGTGAGGACGTCGCCCGGCAGTGAGCGCAGAAAGGAGTCCAGACGATGGCGATCAATGACCACGCCGGTTGGATTGTGGGGAGAGCAGAGAAGAATCACCCTGGTGCGCGGGCCGACCCGCGCACGTATCTCGTCCAGGTCGTGATCACCGGTAGACGTGAGCGGAACGTGAACGCTCGTGGCCCCGCTGATGGCGACCAGGAGCGGGTAGGCGTCGAAGCCCGGCCACGCGTAGATGACCTCGTCGCCGACGCCGCACAGTGCGAGAAGAATCTGTTGGAGTACCCCGGCGCTTCCGGGGCCCACCGCTACCGCGTCTGGGGAGACGTGCAGGTGCTTCGCGATCTCCTCTGTGATGGTCCGTGCCGTCGGGTCGGGGTAACGGGCCAGCCGGCTGAGGCCATCTTCGATGACCGAGAGCACTGTGGGCAGTGGGGGCAGTGGGGGAAGCACGAGTTCGTTGCTTGACAGGTCGAACCGCCCGGGCTCGTTTGCCGCCGTGTTCGCGGGCTCTGTGCTCCGATAGGCCGTAACGTCCCGCAGCGGGTCACGGCCGGCGAATCTCACTTTCACCGTTTGGGACTCCTGAGATCACGAGGGAGCATCGCCTGCGTCCCTGCACTTCTGCTGGTACCTGTCCGCTGTGCTCGTTGACCCTCCTCCCGAATCCCGAGACCCCGTGCAGAGGTTGGGCGGCAGGGTCTAGGCCGCTTCGGCCGCACGCGACTCTCGGATGGCGAGCAACTCGTATAGGAGTTCGTGAACCGGCGCGCTCAGACCTGCGTCGTGGGCCAGCCGGACAGCGGCCCCGGTCCACGCGTCCAGCTCCGACCGCCTACCGGTCAGGATGTCTCGCTGAAGTGAGGTGGTGACCCCGGCTGATTGCCTGTCCACCAGTCCCATCGCCGTGTCCACGGCGTCGTCGGGCAGGAAGATTCCCAGCCCGAGACCGGCCTCGTAGATCTCCCGCATGCCGGCGATCAGGAGCTGGCGAGTACCGCTCCGAGAACGGAGTTCGCCGATGGTCGCGCCGCCGGTGGCGGCTCCGAGACTGCCGACCGGCACCACCATCAGGAACTTCGCCCACAGGGTGGCCCAAATATCGTCAGGCTCGGTAACCGTCACCTGGGATTCTCGGAAGAGCTCACGAAGGCGCGTCACCTGCCTTGATGCCTGGCCGTCCCACGCGGTGAAACTTACCTCGCAGGTGGTGCCGGCGTGTCTAATCTCGCCAGGACCGGCCATCGTCGCCGCGATCCTTATCGTTCCGGGCAGCACGCGACGGCGGCCAATCCTCGCCGCGACCTGGCCGGGAGCGTCGACCCCGTTCTGCAGAGTGAGGACCGCGGTATCCGGGCCGACCATGAGGCCCAGCGATTCGACGGCATCGGAAAGCTGTCCCGTCTTTACGCAGAGCAGAACGAAGTCGACTCTTCCGATGTCGTCAGGGTCGTCGGAGGCGCTTACATCCGGCACCGACCAGCAACCTGAGTCATCCATTACCCGCAGCCCGTTCTTCTGGAGCGCGGCGAGGTTCTCGCCCCGGGCGAGGAACTCCACCTCGTGACCGGCGCCGGCCAGGCGGCCGCCGAGATACCCACCGACCGCGCCCGCGCCTACCACCGCGATCCTCGGTCCGCCTGCTCGTGCCGTCATCGCTGATCGCTCACGGGAGACGACCGGCGGGGGGTAATTCCGCGGCCGTGGCATACGGTGCTCATCGCGGCAACCGCTCCCGGACCCGGATGGGGAGCGCTCTGAGCCCCCGGCTGAGCGAGCTGTCGGCGAGCCACTCCACCTCGTCCTGACGGACTGCCAGCTCGAATCCTGGCAACCGGCGCAGCAGCGTTGTGAAGGCGATGTCTCCTTGAAGCCGGCCGAGGGGGGCACCAACGCAGAAGTGCGCGCCGTGGCCGAAAGCCAGATGGTGGTTCGGGGATCGGGTGACGTCGAACCGCTCCGGCTCGTCATATGCCTCCGGATCGTGCCCCGCGCTGGACAGCAAGAGATGCACGAAGCTCCCCCTGGGAATTTCTGTTCCGGCGAGCCGCATGTCCTCGACGGCGACCCGCATGGATGCCCAGGCGGCCGAACCCTCGAAGCGCAGCATCTCCTCGACCGCGGCGGGAATCAGCTCGGGAGTGGTTCGGAGCAGGTCGAGCTGGCCTGGGTGGCCGAGTAGCAGAGCAGTCCCATTTCCTATCAGGTTCGCGACCGTCTTGTGGCCCGCGATGAGCAGGAGGAGAATGGTGGAGAGGAGTTCGCGTTCACTGAGTGCGTCACTGTCTGCCGCCCTTACGAGCTCACTGAGCAGGTCCTTCCGCAGATCCGTGCGGCGTCGGGCCACCAGCCGGGTGAAGTAGTCGGTGAATTCCTCGGTCGCGGCCTTCAGCTCGGACTCCGCGTGCTGGAAGGGATCCTGGCTGAGAATGTAACCCCACTCGAGAAAGAGTGGTCTGTCCTGGACAGGTATCCCGAGATACTCGCAGATGACAGTGAGTGGAAGCGGCAGGGCAAACGCGCCGAGGAGGTCGATCTCACCGGGCGCGGGGAATGTGTCGATGAGATCGTCGACGACATCCTGGATGCGGGGGCGGAGGTCGGCGATCGCGTTCGGCAGAAATGCCCGGCTGATCGGCCTCCTCAGCCGGGCGTGGTCGGGAGGGTCCGCGAATCCCAGGTTACGCACCATGAGGAGGCTGCTGGACAGAGCCCTGTCGCGAAACCTGGGAGGTAGGTTCTCCGCTTCCTTGGACAGGCGCGAGTCGGTGAAGGCCTCCGCCACGGCCCTGTGGCCGAGAACGGCGTATGCCTCACTTCCCGGAGGATAGTTAATCTGGTGGACGGGGCATTTCGATCTGAGCTCGGCGTTCGTCGCGTGCGGTGATGGGCCAGGATTGAGGAAGAACTCCGAGGGCAGAACCTCTGGCACCTTCGGCTCCTGGACCGCCGGACGAATGCTACCTCCCGCCACTGCAGGTATTATCCAGACCACGTCACTTTCCTCGACGCGGGTCTCGAGATTTTCCAGGCCTCTGATGTCGTTGTCATTTCGATAGACGTTGATATACCGTCGGACCGACCCCTGGCCGTCCATGATCTTGTCGATGAGCCCGGGCAGGCACTCGTTCAGGTCGGCGAACACCTCGCGAATGTTCTCGCCCTTGGCAGCGACCTGCCGCTGCCCGCCGGACAGCGCCCGGAAGGCCGCTGGTATCTTGATGGTAACCATGGGCGGTGGAAGACCCTCGCGAGCRCCGTTCTGCGTTCCGTTCATCCTGTCTCCTCCTCTGGCCTGTACCGAGGCCACGCGATTGACGCGTCGTGTCTTCCGAGGCCGCCGCGGTGGACCGTCATCCCAGTCCGAACTCATCCCGGATCTGCGACGGGATGTGTAGGTCGAGCTCTGCGCACCGCTCTGGCCCTGCTTTCCATGCGGCGACCCGGTGTGCGAGGCCCTGACGGCCCGCGTGGACATACCAGATCAGGTTGACCGGCCAGGAGGACTGACGGAACAGGTACTCATCCATCCGGGTCGGCTTCTCGCTCAACCGCTGCGTCCGCTCATGCTGAGGTCCGATCTCATGCCAGTTCGGATGAGAATGAATCGAGCCGATCAGCTCGAGACCCGCCGCCTCGTGCTTTTTCACCGCCTGAAAGACGTCCTCGCCGGAGCACCAGAACCCGCGGCCGGGGTTCCTGTACACGTCGCCGAACTGCGGTGCGATTACATCTTCGAACTCGGCTATCACGTCCGCGTCGCTGTCGCGCACATTCTTCACGAATTCGATGTCGCCGATCGTGATCCCGTGGCGATTGTCGACACCGAACAGGAGGCCGGAGGCACGCGGTAGATGAGTTGGCACACCATCGGCGTTCCTACTCGCCAGGCACCGCTGATACTCCTCCACCGCGTGGTCGACGAAGCGCTTCGCGGGTTCGGGCTCGATGTAGGCTTCGTTCGACATCCTCGTGATCATCCCTAGGCTGGCCGTCCTGTCCTTCGGTTCATGACCTGGAGTACGCTACGTGCTGGTGGTTGAAGCCTACGTACGATGATCTCCGGCCTCCGATCAGCCGATTAGCTTGTCCGGATTCTTGTTCCGGCRTGACCAGGTCTTCCGTGCCTACCTGGTGAAGAGTTCCCGAGAATGGGGTGCACGAATTCAGGGCATCGGAAAGTGAAGACCTCCGATGGTCTATTCGGGCGGTACGAATTGACGCGTCTTCTGACGGTCAGTCGACGCCTAGCGACACGCTACACCTGGCGATGGCGCATGACAAGGCCAGCGCAATGCTCGACTCATCGAGAGGCGGGAATTGCGATCTCTTCCGGCTACTGAAAGTAAACGCGGTCCGTGACCCTTTGCGCATCCCATTAAGCGGATGTCGATATCTTCCGGCACGTCGATATCGGTATGTCGAGGGCCGACGCCGCAGCTAGCCTGGGCCGACTCCCGGGCTCTGATCGTCGGTAAGTATTCGGCGATGGCGTGGAGGGGCT
>NZ_MRUJ01000299.1:0-3006 GCF_002099325.1 Frankia sp. KB5
CCGATCTGCGCACAGGCGTACACGACCGCCGCCAGCGCCGCACTACTGAAACCATCGGAACCCGACTGAACTGTCGACTGAACAAGCTGGCACTCTACTGAAGAGCTCGACGTCGGTTCAGAGTAGGCGTCGGCCTGGGTGAGAACACGCGCGACATAAGAATTATCGTGGTTATAGCTGAAGAGCGCGGCGGGAATATCCGCGCCGTTACGTGCGCCTGAGGCGCACAGGTAGGCCGCTGCGGAGTAGACGGCGTCGGCGGGATTGTTGATGTCAGTGGTGCCGTCGGCGTCGCCGTCGACCCGGTAGGCGGCGAAGGTGGCGGGCAGGAACTGCATCGGTCCTTGCGCCCCGGCCCGCGAGGTCCAGTCGGGGTTGCGGCCGTGGTCGGTCTCGACTTTCCCGATGGCGGCCAGCACGGTCCACGGCAGCCCGGGGCAGGTCGACGCCGCGGCGACGTAGAGCCGCTGGTAGCCGGTGGGGATCTCCTGCGCGGCGGCCTGGGACGGTGCCGGCTGCTTCCCGCCATCGGCCCCTCCGCCGAGGAGGCCGGCCGCGACCCCGCCGGCGAGGAGCGGCACGGCGAGCAGGAGTGCGCACAGTCCGGCGGCGATCCGGCTCACGCGGGGCCGAGAGGGGACCGCGCTCCGAAACGCGGCGCGGGTGGGCGGGGCATCGGCGCCTGCTCGGGCTCGTCGCCGTCGTCGTTCGGGTCGGGGTCATCGAACGGGGAACGGGCCAGGACCGGGGTGCCGTAGCGGGAGGTGAGCCCGTCGAGGTCGGTGCGGGCAGTGGCGTTCAGCGGCAGCCACACCCCCCGGGCCGGAGCGAGGTCCGGCGGGTCGGCCGCGGGGGTGGGGCCGGTCAGGGGGGCGGGGGCTGCGGTGACGATGACGACCCCGGACGGGGTGGCGGCGAGCCGGGCACGCAGTTCCCGCTCCCGGTAGGYCGAGGGCAGCCAGATCAGGACGGGGCTGGTCAGGCCGCTGGAGGCGGCAAGGCGGGTGTAGCCGGGGATCTTGCGGGTGACCTGGGACAGTGATTCGCTGCCGGTGTCGAATTCGACGAAGAAGTCGAGCCGGCGCCGGCCGGTCTGCCAGGTGCCGTAGCCGTCGGGGCGGATCCACTGCCCCCACAGGGCGGCGGCGCGCTGTTCGGACCACCAGGCGGTCAGCCCCTGGTCGTCGGGGCGGGGGCGGCTGGCATGCACCCAGGCGGTGAAGACCGCGTTGACGCCGACGAGGTGACCGAGGCGGGGTGAGTGCGCCCAGGCGTGGAGTTTGTCGCGGCGGTAGCCGAGTTCGGCGATGCTCAGGCCGCGTTCGGCGGCGAGGATCGCCGCGCCGAGGGGGCCGAGGGTGTAGTGGTAGGGACCGGTGCCGCGGCCTTGGCCGTAGTAGGGACGTATCCGGTCGACGGTCTGGAGCTGGTGGAGGGTCGCCAGGCGGAGCCGGGTCATCCGGTCGCTGCCGAACGCGAGGCGGGTCAGCTGGGGGCGGGTCAGGACCCGGTGTTCGTGCAGCATCGCGAACATCCACCGGTCCCGGCTAGTCATCCGCCCGGCCACCTCTACCAGGGCCTGCTCGGCGCCGCTCACCGCCCGCCTGCCGCCGGGCCGGGCCGGGGGCCGCGCCCGGCGTCGGGGGTGGCGGTGTGCCGGCGGGCGGCGACCCGCAGCGCGTCGGCCCGTCCCGGTGTCGGGGGTGGCAGGGGACGGGTCCGCAGGGTGAACGCGGCGGTGTCGGCCTGGTCGACCACGAGGCGGGCCGCGGCCGTCCACGCCGGGAGGCGGGCGAGGTCGTGCTGGGTGAGGACGGGGCTGACATGCCGGGACAGGTCGGCGGCGTCCTTCGGGCTGACGCCGAAGAACAGTTTGCTGCGGGCGTTCGTGCTCAGCGCGTCGGCCAAATCGTCGGGCAGCTGCCGCAGGTGCTGGTGGGCGAGGGTCATCGACAGCCGGTAGCCGCGGGCCTCGGCGAGCATGTCCTCCACCGCCCCCGGAAGGGTCAGGAAGTTCTGTGCTTCGTCCAAAAAACAGGTGGCGTCCGGGCGGTCCTCAGGTGCCAGGCGAGCCCGGTGCAGGACGGTCTGCCAGATCTTCGCCAACACGATCGACCCGACAATCCGGGAGGCGTCCTCCCCGATCACGCCTTTGGGGATACGGACGAGCAGGATCCCGCCGCGGTCGAGAACCTGGCGCAGGTCGACGGTGGAGGGCCCGGCGGCCAGGGCCTGGCGGGCGAAGGTGCGCAGGAGCAGGGCGCGGAGTTTGTTGAGGATCGGGCCGATCGCCGCGGCGCGGGCACCGTCGGACAGCTGCCCGTACCACTCCCAGAAGCTGGCCAGGATCGGGTCGGTCACCCCGGTGGTGGCTTTCCGCCGGGTGTCGGGTTCGGTGAGGACTTTGACGATGTCGCCCAGGGTCGGGGTGGCCCCCGTTCGGGTGCGCCGCTCGAGCAGGGTCAGGCAGGTGGCGCGCAGCAGGTCATCGGTCCGCGGCCCCCAGCTGTCGGACCAGATCCGGCGGAAGATCCCGGCCAGCTGGTCGGTGGCCAGGTCCGGGTCGGCGCCGTCGAGGATGTTCAGGCAGGGCGGGGCCGCGGCGTCTTCGGGGTCGAGGAGCACGACCCGGCCGGCGGCGTCCGCGGGCAGGCGGGCGAGAACATCGTTGACCAGGTCGCCTTTCGGGTCGAAGACGGCCAGCCCGCGGCCGGCCTCCGCATCGGCGAGGATCATGTTCGCGAGCAGCGTCGACTTGCCGGAGCCGGTGGCGCCGACGACGTGGACGTGGTGGCGGGCGTCGGCGACGTTCAGGCCGACCCTGCGGCGCCGGCCGGCCTCGCTTTCGCCCAGCGGCTTCACCCGGGGCCCGGCCTCGGGGATCCCCGCCGGGGGCGCGACGGCCGCGGCCCCGGCGCGGGACAGGCCGGGGACAGCGGTGTCCAACGGCAGGTGGGCCAGCGCGGCGAGCTCACCGACAGCGAGCAGGTCCCCGCGGCGCAGCCG
>NZ_MRUJ01000300.1:0-4776 GCF_002099325.1 Frankia sp. KB5
GCAGCTGCACCACGGCGGCTTCGTGCTCGTCGAGTTCGGAGGCGGCGGCCAGCAGGGAGCGGATCGGGTCCCCGGAGGTGTCCGCGCGCAGCGGGAGGACGTCGACCTGGGCCAGGCGCAGCTGCCCGCCGATCGCCAGCGCATGGTCCGGTAGCGGTGCGGTCGCGGGCCGGGTGGTGGTCCGGGCGCCGGGCCAGGCGGCCTGGACGGCGCGTTCGACCATGCCGGGTGGTACCGGGCCGGGGACCCAGAGCCGGATGACGGTGCCGGCGCGGGTGGCGAGCAGCTCCCAGYCCAGGTGCGGCTGGCCGTGGCGCAGCCGGTCCCAGAAGGGACGCTGCAGGCCACCCATGTGCCCCCAGAAGATCTCCGCGGCGTGGGCGGACACCTCGGGTGGGGTGAGGATCTCCACTGTCCGTGCCCCCTCGCACAGCACCGCGTGCCGGTGGGCGCGGACCCGGCGGCGGCCRTACCCCGCTGCCAGGAGAAGGGCGACGGTGAGCAGGGCGAGGGGCCACCAGCCGGCGTGGCCGGCGAGCCACGACCCCGCCCCGGTGAGGACCTGGCTGGGGTCGGTGAGCCAGAGCGGGGGCTGCGGAGCGGGTGGAGGGGGTGGTGGAGGGACGGGAGGAAGCCCCGGCGGAGGGGCCGAACCCGCGATGATCACGATGGTGCCTCCGGGTATCCGAGCAGGACGAACAGGACGCGGCAGAGGTGGGAGGGCCGGGGTGGTGCCGGCGCCAGGGCTGCGGCGGCGACACCACCCCGGCCGGGATGGATGCGGGCCGCGGGTTAGAGCGGGTCGGCGTCGTCCACCGGCGGCCGGGCGGCCGGGCGGCGAGGAACACGGCCCAGGCCGGTTTCCTCGCCGGCGGTGCCCTGTGGGCGGGCCAGGCCGGGCCGGCCCGCGTCGGGGCCATCGGTGGTGTTTTCGACCGGATCTGTGGTGATGAGGGCGTGTTCGGCGGGTGAGGCCAGGGCATGCAGGGCGGTGCGCTGYCCGGTCCCGGTTAGCAGCAGCGCGTGGCCGGGGCCGGCGGTGAGCAGCTGGGCCGTTTCGCCGTCGGTGAGTTTGTAGACGCGGCGCAGGTCGTCGATCACGGTCGGGTCCTGGCGGAGCAGGATCTGCGTGGCCGCGTTCGCGACGACCGCCCGGCCCAGTTCGGAGCCGAGCAGGTCGGCGGAGTCCTGGGTGACCACGGCCAGACCGGCCCAGTGCTTGCGGGCGGCCTTCGCGAGCCGGAACAGGAACTTCGCGCCGGCGGGGTGTGCCATGAGCAGCCAGCCCTCGTCCACCACCACGAGGCGCCGACGGCGCCGGGCCGGGTCGGCGACGGTCCGCCAGATCGCGTCCAACGTGAGCAGCGTCCCGGCTGCCTTCAGCTCGTCCGGCAGCGCACGCAGGGAGTAGACGACGAGAGGCCCGGTCGGGCTGGTCGTGGTGGCGTGCGCGAACAGGCCCGCATGCGACCCGGAGACGAACGGTGCGAGGCGGGCCGCAAGCGCCGGGCCGGCCGGGTCCTGCGCGGCGGTGAGGGCGGCGGCGACGTCGGCGAGCAGCGGCGCGGGCCGGGTCCAAGTATCCGGATCCTGGGTGATCCCCGCGGTGCGGTAGGCGGTGAGGATCGCCGCGTCCAACACCGCCCGGCCGCCCGCGCCCAGACCGCCGCCGTCGTCGGCGGTGTGGTCGCCGAAGAGGGTGGCGATCAGGGTGTGGCAGAACAGCGCGCGCCGCGTGAGCAGGTCGGGGTCATGGCGGGAGTGGGCGGGCAGGTCGAGGGGGTTGAGGTGCACCCCGGGTGCGCCGAGCGCGAGGCGGGTGCCGCCGACAGCGGCGGCGAGCCGGGTGTACTCGTCCTCCGGATCCACGACGGCGACCTGGACGCCCTGGTAGAGCGAGCGCAGGACGTCGAGTTTCATCAGGAAGCTCTTCCCGGCACCGGAGGCGCCGGTGGTAACCGAGTTGTAGTTCGGCTGCGCCCACCGATCATGGGCCACCAGGCCCGCCGAGTGCAGGTTCGTGCCGTAGACGACCGGAGCGGCACCGGGGCGTTCCACGTCGGGCAGCGGCAGGTCGGGGGTCGTGAACGGGATCCCCGCAGCCAGGGCCTGGGTGTCGAACGCCCGGCGGATCTGGAGCAGGTCCAGGCCGAGAGGCAGGGTGGACACCCAGCCCTGCACCGTCCGGTAGCGGGCCCGGCGCACCGTGAGCAGCAGGCTGTGCGCCAGCGCGGTCACCCGCGCCGCCTCCTCCGCGAGCTGCTCGCGGGTGTCGGCGTAGACCGTCAGGTACAGGCCGACCCGGAACAGCCGTGCCTCACCACGAGCGACCTGACGGGCCAGCTCCCCGGCGTCCGCGGCGGCGGCGTCCAGTTCGGGGTCGGCGAGCCGGCCCGCGGCGGCGTCGGCGCGGCGGCCGGACTCGAGCCGGCCCAGCTGGCGGCGCAGCCGCAGCGCCGCCACCGCGGGCGGCGTCGGGTCCACATGCACGGCGACGTCGAGCCGGCCGGGGTAGGCCAGCAAGGGTTCCATCCACCCGGGCCCGACCTCACGCGGGTAGCCGACCACCGTGATCGTGGTGGCGCAGAGACCGGCGACCTCGACCTGCCCGGCCTCGACCAGGAGCGAGGGTGGGGTGAACAGCGCCGGGCCCTCGGCCGGCAGCGCGGGGCCCTGCCCCCGGCCGGGGCGCGCAGACCGCCGGCTGTGCGACGGCGCGTCCTGCCGGGCGAGGTGCGGGCGGTGGGGGTTGCGGTTCATCGGTTACCTCCGATCCGGGCGTGGCCGCGAACCGGGCCGGTCGCGGTGACGTGCTCGGGGGGTGGTGGGCCCGCCGGGTCGGCGGCGGCGGCGAGCAGGCAGGTCAGGTCCGGGCCGGTGAGGATCCGCCCGCGCAGCCCGACGGCAGCGAGCAGGCCGAGGGCTTCCTCGAGGCGGCGTGCCGCGGTGGCGGCGGCGGTGTCCCGCCCACCGCGCCCGGCCGGGACGGGCTGGTAGGCGGTGAGCAGGATCTRCCGGCTCCGTAGCCGCCGGCTCGCCGCGAGATTGGCGAGGAACGTGGCGTGGTCGCGGGCGGCGGCGGCCAGCGCCGGGTGAGGTTCCTGGTCGGCGAGGGCGTGGAGGCGGTCCAGGTGCGGGTCGAGACGGACCGGCACGCCGCGGACGGTGATCTGGATCGGGCCGGACAGGGCGTTGAGCATCCGCCCGTACCCGGCGGCCTTCCGCGCCGTGTCGGCGTCACCGGCCAACGTGAGGTTCACCCCCTGGACTTCGGCGACGACGGCGACAGCGCCGTGCAGGTCGAGCACCCCGGCCGTGTCCACCCCGGCGGCCAGCGGCCTCGCCGGCACAGGCGCACGGCGGCGGGCAGCGGGAATGTCCGGTACCCAGCCGGGCTGTGTGGGGATCCCCTCGGGGGCGGCGACGTGGGCCTTGGGGGCGCGGTGGTGGGCCAGCGCCGCGGCGGCGTAGCGGTCCGCGGTCACTCCGCCGCGCTGCCCGAGCGCGAGCGCGGCGCCGCCGCCGAGCAGCGGCACGACCAGCAGCGCCACCACCGGCAACGGCAGATAGGGCGACGCCGTCCAGTACACCGCGACGGCGAGTGCGACCGGTGGGGCGAGCAGCGTGAGCTGGCGAGCGGTCAACCCGGCGAGGATCCGGTCCGGCCGACCCACATCAGCCGGAATGCGAACCCGATCAGATCGGGATGTTTCGGGCATGCCCAGCACAACCTTTCAGGGCGCGAAGCGACAAGAGAAGCGACAAGGCAGGAGAGGGGAAAGGGGGAGAGGACGGCGGGTGAGGCCGGTCAGAGGGGGATGCCGAGCTTGCGCAGGCCCTGGCGCAGCAGCCGGTACTTCACCAGCGAGACGACCGTGGACCGGCCGCCGCCCATCAGGTGCTGGGAGGCGAACGACTGGATCTTCACGGCGATGTAGAACAGCGCGGCGGCGGTGAGCAGGTTCGCCAGGGTGTCCGACGTCGGGATCGGGTTGTAGGCGCCGTCGTCGGTGGCGAGCAGGACCCGGATGCCGAGGGTGAGCAGCACCGATTGGCCGACCTGCACCGCCAGGCAGCCCCCGAGTGCCCGCCAGTACATGTTCGCCACACCCTCGGTCCAGGGCAGGCCGTGGCAGACCAGCATCAGGGGACCTGCGACCGCCAGGCCCATCATCGCCGCCACCCGGATGGTCCAGCCGACGATCAGCATCACCATGAGCCCGACGACGCCGATCCCCAGCAGGATCAGGAAGATGTCCGACAGCGCGCCGGCGGCCAGCACCGTCAGCAGCACGCTGAACGCGCCGCTGCTGTCCAGGTCGCCCATGTCGGTGAAGGCCCGGGACAGCGCGTTCGCCGCGCCGATCGCCCAGCCCATCAGCGGCAGCGAGAGGTTCGCCGCGCCGAACCCGAGGATCATCCGCGGTGCCATTTCTTTGGCGGTGGCGCGGGTCTGGACCGTGTCGTAGCCCATCGCGGCGGCACCGCCGGCCATCAGGACCAACAGCATCACCGCGTCCGCGATGAGCACGCTGCCTTTCCACAGCTCACGGACCCGCGGCTGCTCGGTCACGTCCGGCGTACTGAGCACGGTCCGCCCGAGCAGGCGCACCACCGGCTCCACCGCAGCCTGGACCAGCCCGGCGAACCAGCCGTTGATCGCCCGCAGGATCTGCCCCGGGATATCCAGCCACCCGAAGCTGAGCAGGTCACTCACCCAGCCGCCGTCACCGGAGGCGTTCGGGTCCGGCGGCGCGCCTGGCTGAGGGTTCGGTG
>NZ_MRUJ01000301.1:0-8150 GCF_002099325.1 Frankia sp. KB5
AGGATCACGTTGCCGTACTGGTTGGGGCGGTAGGGACCCCGAAGCTGGTCGGCGATCGACCAGATGAAACTACCGAGGGTGCTCACAGGGCTCCTTGAGGRGATCTCACGCGAAGACGGGATGCCGGAYGCCCGCGYCCGGGCCATRGGCYACCGRCGCCGCCGKGYWCGGGGCCGAAGTTCCTGGCCAGCCCGTACCAGCAGCCGAGCAGTCTGGCGGACTCGTCGCTTCTGATCTCACCGGACTCGGGAGATCTGCTGGAAGCTCTCGACGACGTACCGACGACGGCGAGGACCAGCACCGGGTAGTCGGCGAGCAGGTGGTGGAGCCGCTCTGGCCACGTCGCGGCGACCAGGTCGATCCCGACGTCGGTCGCCCAGGCCAGGCCGCCCGCTGCCAGACTCCGGAGAGCCTCTCGGTCCGCTCCGGCTCGGTCTCCAGGCACGCCTTGATCAGCCGTGCGAACTTGTCGCCCTTGTCCCGCTCACCCAGTAATGCGGCACGGAGATCCCCCGGCCACTCGCGAATCGTGATCCCCACGAGCGACAGTCTGCCGCACTGGTCTAACGATCACGTCGAGACCCTTGCGCACGGTCAGCACCCGCCACAGACCGCCCTATACTGCGGCGGCCAGGTCCGGGGCGAGGCCCCAGCAGGTGGCCGGTTTCGAGCCGGGCCAGAAGCCGGCCAGCAGCACCTTGCCCTTCTCCACCTGCTGGCGGCGGGTCCCCAGCCGGCTGACGAGGCCCGCAGGCTGGGGATCGACCACGACGCCAACGCCGCGTTCAACTGGCCCGGTTCGTCGACCACGAGTACACCGGCGACGTCCCGCCCGTGGGAGAGCGTCCGGCGCCGCGGCACAGCGATCATGACCCGGCTGACAGTTTGGGCAGGTGCGATGGGGCTACGCCCCGCTGATCCGGTCAGCCCCCGGCTGGCGAGTTCCTGGCGCAGGTGGTCGCGCAGGCTGACATCGCCGCCGAGCCGGGCGACCGCCGTGGCGACGTCGCCTGCGACCACACTGGTGAAGACGTCCACCTGGCCTCCGGCCGACAGCGGACCCCGGCGGGATCGAGCAGCGCGCCCCACTTGCCGCGGTGGTGACGCACGGCCGCATCGGTCAACCCCTATCCGATCTTCCTGGCGTTCATGTTGCCGCCGTAGCCGGCCCGGCGGATCTTGGCGTGGGCGGGTTCGATGGACACGGTCGGGCCTTTGACCTGCAGGTTTAGGTTCGCATTAATGCTGGTTGGGTGCACTCGGGGATCAGGCTCGCATGCTGCGCCTTTTCGATCCCCTCGTCAGGCCTGCCGGGGGGCCGAGCCCCCCGACACCCCCACGTGCAGCAACCGGTGTAGCAACGAGTCAGGGTCGGGGCCCGGTCAGGTGGCCGTCGAGCCGGCCCAGAGCCCGCCGCTTCTCCCCCATCGAGGCGTGCGCGTAGATCGTCATCGTCACCTCGATCGCCGAGTGGCCCGCGATGTCACGGACGATGTGCGGCGGCACGCCGAGGTCCAGGAGCAGCGTCACGCAGGTGTGCCGCAGCCCGTGGAACACGACCCCGTCGAGCCCGGCCGCCTGACGCAGCGGCATCCAGAAGCGGCGCAGGTTGTCCGGTTCGATCGCCGTTCCGATCTTCGTGGTGAAGACGTGGTCCGTCGTCACCCAGCGGTCGCCGGCCGCGTCCCGTTCCGCCTGCTGGAGCTTGCGATGCTCGGTGAGCGCGTCAGCCACCAGGCCCAGCAGCGGCAGCGTGCGCTCCGAGTCCTCCGTCTTCGGGGGCAGCAGCCGCAGCTCCCCGCCGACCCGCTGGAGCGTGTGCCGGATCGTCAGCGTCTCCCGGTCGGTGTCGAGGTCCGACCACTGGAGCCCGAGCAGCTCCCCGCGGCGCATCCCGAGGAACAGCGCCAGGACCAGCAGCGCGTACAACCGGTCGCCGGCCGCTTCGTCGAGGAGCCGGTGTGCCTGCTCGACGGTCAGACCCCGGTCGACGTTGTAACGAGGGGTCGAGACCTGGACGAGCTTCGCCACGTTCCGTCGGATCAGTTCCTCGCGCACCGCCGCCTGGAGCGCGTTGCGGAGCACGGCATGCACGACCTGAACCTGACGCTTCGATGGACGGCGGTTGCAGCACTGGCCGACCGCGCAGCAGCGCCGTTCCTGTTCCGGCCGCGCCTTGTCCCTGCCCATTTCGCAGCACCGGCAGGTGGTTTCCGTCCGCCGGATGAACTGCCGGACGTCCGCACCGCTCAGCCTGTTCAGCCGCTTCTTCCCGAGCCCCGGGATGAGGTACAGCCGAACCGCCTTCTCATAGGTGACATAGGTGTTCGGCTGACGGTTCGGCTTCACCGTCTGCGCGAGCCAGACCGTCAGGAAGCGTTCGACGGTCCATCCGGTGGCGTCCGCCGGAATGCCCTGATCCGAGTTGGCCTGAAGCTCCGTGAGCTTGCCGCGGACGATCTCTTCCGACTTGCCGTAGACCGGCCGCCGCTTGGTCGTCCCGTCAGGCATCAGGACGTAGGCCGCGCCGACCCACAGGCCGTCTCCGCGCTGGTAGATGGAGCCCTGGCCGTTGGCGCGCTTCCTGCGCTCCTTGCGCCGGCCGTTCGACGAGCCGGGGGTGGTACTGGGCATGGGTGACTTCTCCTTGCCGGAAGAACGGGACAGGTTCACGCCGGCCGCGGGCGACGTTGCCCGGTTCCGGTGGCGTTCCGTTCTCTGGCGTTGGAATGGTCTGCCGGGGCGCCGGCCGCGTCCAGGGCGCCTACGGCGTCGCTACGCGATCGGCCTTCGGCCGACCCTGGACCCGTCCGACACCCTGACAGCTTGAAACGCCACCAGAGAACGGAAGAAAAATGTGGTTAGAGCAGGCAGGACTGCCGTTACGGACGGCTGATGTTCGCCGCCGCCGGATCCGTCGATGGATTTCCGTTCGCCGGGACCATTGCCGGAAGTCCAGGCACCTGGCGGAACACGAGCACCGCGTTCACGTCGCCGTAGTGCTCGGTGAAGAAGGCATCCGCGGGAAGGTTCGCGAGGATCGCCGCCAGGTCGCCGACGTCCGCGCCGGGCCGGATCGTCAGCTCGTGGTCACCGGTGTTGGTCTTGTGGGTCGCGACGAGCGGGGAGTCTCCGCCGGGGGTGCGCCACGCGCCGAAGTTGCCAGACGAGAAGATGTTCACAGGACTTCTCTCCTTTCCCGGAGCGGCAACACCTCCTTACGCGGGTCCTGCACCGCCGCCACCACCACAACCCCGGGCGCCCGACCCTGGGAAAGCAGCAGCGGCAACGCCGCCCCGATCCGCTTCTTCACCTCCCGGTCGGTCACATACGCCGTCAGGGAAGCGATGACGTCGGGGCGCTTGTGTCATAACTTTGCGGATCACAAGGGCCAGCACCTCGCGGTTGCTTTGGACGCTCCCCACCCAGAGTTCTTGACGAACCTTCTAGAAGACCTATCATGATGGCATGACTAGAACATCACGACTTCTTCCGACCGGCACATGTTGGTGCGGCTGCGGCATCGATGTTGGCATCGGCGCCTTCTGGGTGCGMGGACACGACAAGATCGCGGAGGGAGCGTTGCTGGCCGCCGAGTATGAAGGTGCCGTCGCTCGGCTCCTCGAAAGGCACGGGTACGGCCCGGACCGGTCGGTGACCGAGGCGGCGGTAACGACGGGTCGGTGGGAGTGGTGTGGGCACGACGGATGCACCTACGCCGGCACGCCCGAGAGCATCCGCAACCATCGGAGCAAAGAAGGTCACCAAGGGGCGGCGTGATCCCCGGAACGACCCGCAGCCGCGCAGCTACCTGACGGGTGAGCCGGTGTTCAGCCTCGGGCCTGCTGGGGCGCATCACCCACCGGATCGTCGTGACTCTCCACACCGCCCGGACATCGTGTGTCGCGGGCGGTGTGGTGGTCAGACGTCGATGGTGGAGTGGATCAGGCCAGGCGGGCGCTGATGACCGCGAGGTCTTCGTCTCGTCGCCGCTTGAGTCGTCCGCGACCGTCGCTGGCCAGATCGGCCGGACGCAGGATGACCAGACGGAGATCCCGGGTGGGTATCAGTTCCTCTCTGCGACGGTCGTACAGGGCTCGCTGCTCGCCCCGGTGAACGCCGCTGACCGTCAGCCGGTCGGGTTTGTCGAAGTGGGGTGTCGGCTGGTCGTGCTGGCGCTCGCGGTACTCGACGACCAGGCGGCGGGTGGGCCAGTAGGCGTCGACGGGCAGAYGGACGCGGCGGCCGGTCGAGGGGCTCGGGTCGCCGAGAAGCCAGTCGAAGCGGTGTTGGCGTAGGCCGGTCTCGCCGACCGCCTCGTCGCAGAGGTCGAGCACGTACCACTCATCGGATTTGGTGCGGGCGCCTGCGCCGTCGGGTGGTGGAGTTGCGCCATCGGGTGACATGGCGGCAGGATCCACCGCACGTCCGACAAACTCGGATCAGCCGTTCCGCCATGTGGCGAGGGTCACTCACCCCTGTGTCATGACTGAGCCGGTCCGTCCGCTCCACACCCCCCGTCGGTCGGCCTCGGTAGCGAGGTCTGCGGGGGGTGTGGAGCGGGCTAACCGGGCAGGATGCTGGACGGGGCGATGAACAGAAGAACGGCGGCGATGTTCCCGAACGGTTCGACAAAAACCGCGTCCTCGGGAAGGGCCGCGAGGGCGGCCACGACATGTTCCCGGTTAGCTCCGGGCCTGATGGTGAGCTGCCATATCCCGTCCGATCCCGTTGGTTGAACCTGGACAAATGTATGCCTCAGAATCACGTCATCTCCTCGCGTGCGCGCGTGTGATCGCTCAGCACGCTAACGAGGTGGACGCGCGATTCTCGCCACAATCGGGCTATTCGAGGAAGCGAACGCCTGGCCGGGAACGGAGATCCAGCTGAGCGACCAGATACCGCGCGGCGTCGGCGGCGTGGTCGTTCTCCTTCAACGGCTCATCCTTGCGCTCGCCGTCCTCAGCGCGACGTGACTTGGACGCCCACACGTATTGCGGGATCTCCTCCGCGAGCCGTCCGGGTTTCTCGCGCTTCGCCAACTCGTGGTCCCGCTCCACGAGGCTGTCTCGGAACACGCGGATGCGGTTGGTCGCGAGCCGCTCCTTCACGGCCTGGATCCCGCGGGAGACGTTCTTGGTCGCGGGACAGGTCGAGTATCCCAACTCCCGCTCCAGCGTCGCCCGATCCTCCGCGTCGTGGTCGCACACCACCTCCAGAGGATCGGCGAATCCGCGAGCCGCCTCCCGGATGGTCTGGCAGTGGTCGGCGACGGTTCGGCCGGTTCGGTAGATCTCCCTCACGAGCCACAGCCCGCCGTCCGGATCTTCGGCCCAAAGCTGCCAGGTGAACGGGTTGACGAATCCGAAGTCGACAGCCCACCGGATGGTCCAATCCCGGGGAATCTTGAACGGATCCACGACGTGGATCGAGTCGTCCCACTCCTCGTAGATCACCCCCTCGGCGGCGGCCCAGATCCCATCCAGATACCRCAGCTTGCGGACGCCGGTCAGCTTGCCGAGCTTCCCGACGATGTAATCCCGTCCGGCCTCGGTCAGGTTCCCGTCATCGCGGACGTAGACCGGGTTGTCTCGGTGGCGGCTGGGGATCATCCGCATCCCCTCCTGGTCGCACCGCAGCTTGATCCAGTGCTTGGGATGGCTGGGATTGCACGCGAGGATGATCTGTTTATCCGCGAGGGCCGTTCCCCGCAGACGCGAGAACACGGTCTCGTAGGCGGTCTTGGATATCTCCGTGGCCTCGTCCACGAAGATGATGTCCAGCTCCGAAGAAAGGAACTTGGTGGGCTGGTCCAATCCGCCCACGATGATGGTCGATCCGTTCTGGTAGCGGTATTTCGCGGCCTCCCGGGGTGAGCCGCCGAACCACGCGACGATCCCCGCATCCAGGGCCGACCGCACCACGAACCGCTCGAAGAGGTTCAGAGTGGTGCCAGCCAACGAGATGTTGGTCTGGCGGAGGATGAGGGCCTGCGTCCCCGGCACGGCCATGCACGTTAGGTGCACCTTCCAGAGGGCGGCGAGGCTCTTCCCGGTCCCCGCAGGACCGGAGAAGCAGATCTCCGCATCCCTCGCGGTCAGAAGGGCGGCGGCCCCTCCGCGCGGGCGGTAGGCGATCGTCCGCGTTTCGGGACGCCCGACGGTCGCGCTCATCCCACACCCCCCGGATGAGCCGGGCCCTCCGAGGAGGGGACCGGAGGCGACGCCGTGATGGGCGGTGTGGCCGCCCGCCGACACGCCGAACGGGCGGCCTTGGTGCGGTCGTGGTCGCAATGTCGGTGGCTCCCGTTCGTCCTCTCTGGCTTGGTCGTCGCACGCGACGCGCGACGCGCGGACGGCTTCATGGAGGCGCTTGAGAGCGACGCTGACAGCCCGTCGCGCGCGTCGCGTGCGACGTCTTGGGCCAGCGCGTCAGGGACCGCACGGAGCGAGTCGGACGCGGTCGGTGCGCGGCCCGTCGCGGCCTCGGTCTCGGCCCGGCACCGGCGGCACCAGACCACCTCACCGGCCAGGGGCGCCCACAGCGATTGCTCGAAGTACAGGTCGTGCCCGCACGCGAGACCCACCCGGAACTCTCTCACGACGCGCCCCCATGCTGCGGGCAGCCGGGCGCGTGCGTCCAGGCCAAGCCGTCCGGCACGGCCTGGGYACGGCACTCGGGGCCGTACGCGCCGAGGCTGGCGCACGCGCGGCACCAGCCGTCCGGCCCGTGGCTGATCTCCTCGGGGTGCTCAGGGCACCGGTCCGGGGGCGCGGCCTCGCGGGCCGCGCAATCGGGGCATTGCATGAGGTCTCCTCGGATTCATGGTTGGCTCCTGATGAACTGAGGTGGGACGGGGGTTAGCGGCGGCGCTTCTTCTTGACTTCGCGTGAGACGCACATGTGGCAGATCGGAAAGGTCAGGGCGAATACCCCAAAACCGACCTCATTGAAGGTCATCTGCGGAAGGGCGAGTACCTTCTCACACAAGACGCAGGTCATCGCCTTGAGGGGATCGATAGGCGGGACTAGCCCAGCTTTGGCGCACGGCCGGCAGACGAGCATGGACAGATCCCAATAGACCAGTTGAACCGGCTGGATAGGGATCTGCCTCAGGTGATCGCAATACCGCATGTCACCTCGGTCACCTATGGCTTGGAACTCCTCCTTGGCGCGAACGACAAAGTCCCTCATCTTGTGGYTGACTCCGACGGTTGCGCCCTTTCGATCCAGGAAATCCGCGTGACCGTGCTGCATCGCAGCTTGGGCCTGGTCCTCGTTGTAGAGCGGGCTTGACATTCTCAGTTTCCCTTCTCCCACGGGTTGGCGTCGTCGGCCCAGCGCCAGCCCTTGAGAACTCGGACGGCCTTGCCGGCCTCGGGAACCGGAACGCTGTCGGTGTCGGCGGTGTTGACGTCGTTCTCGGCCATGACCTTCTTGAACTCGCCGAGCGGAACGGGCTTTTCCAGCGGCTCGTTATAGAGGTCGCGGAGGGTCTTCGGGTTCACATTCCACTTAGCCCGCTCGGGCTCGGCGATTAGATGGTCGGAAATGAAGGTCTTGACTCGATCCTCAGACGACTGGTATCTCGCGATGGCCTGCTCCATGGTGAATGGCACGGCGAGGCCCTTAAGCCCGCCGCCCTTCTTCTGCCAATCGACGCATCCCCGCATGGCCCACTGGAGAATCCCGGCGGCCTCATCGTCGAAGATCGACCGGGCAAGACCTTCGATCTGCTCGTCCTTGGGAACCGGGGGCCTGGTCTCGAAGTAGACGAGCCGGTTCCACACCGCCCCGTCCTTGACGCTCAGCTTTGGGCGGTGGTTCGTATCCGCCAGCAGAGTGAACGTGGTCCGGACATTGATCGGATGCTCGTGCTTCCGCGAGACGCGCTTCGGGATCTCCAGGCCGTCCGTGATGTCCTTGAGAAGGGCCTCATTGATGGTGAGGTTCYGCGCCGTCTCGGACCAGTTCGCGAAGCGGCGGGCGTGGAGGTCGGCCAACCCGTCGTTGTTGGTGCGCTCGCCGCGGGTGTGGACGAGGACGTAAACATTCAGCTTCATTGTTGATGTTGCTGTGAGTGGTTGGCGCTCGTTCCGGGTCCGACTGTTGGCTGATGTGTGGCGCATCGGATCTGGTGCGTGTGGTGAC
>NZ_MRUJ01000302.1:0-8036 GCF_002099325.1 Frankia sp. KB5
GCTGGCGGGAACCGATACGGGGCCTGACCGAACCAGCCGGATATCCGTTCCGAAATCGACTATGACAAGTTTCCGAAAAACTCCCGTGAGCGGCGGTTTCTCCTTGGCGAGGTTCAGGGTGACGGCGGTGTCGATGTGGACGAGGATTCCGCCGGTTTCGTCGAGCAGCGCGGTGATGCGGAGGGGAAAGCTGCCGACGTTTCCCGGTTCCCAGCTCGCGGCGGGATGTGGAGGCAGCGCGTCGTACATGTCGATCGTTCCGTAGTTCACCGACGAACTTTCCATCGGTCCTCCCTCCAGATGCAGAAGGTGTGCGGCGGCACGCATCGAGATCCGTGGGAAAGGCTCGGGTCAGTCGATGCGGATGGGCATGAGCAGGTGCCGGTACGGCGGAGCGCTCGCCGTCTGGTGTTCGGGGCAGGTGAGCAGGACGGGTTTGGCGACGTCCGCCTGTCCGCTGAACAGGACGGTGTCGCCCGGGAGCGCGGTGAGGGCGGCGCGCAGGTAGGCGACGTTGAATACCCAGCGGACGGTCCCGTCGGTGAGCGATGTCGTCGCCGGCAGGGTCGGCGCGTGGACACGCGCGCCGTGCTCGGGCAGCAGCGGCGCGACCCGCAGCCCGTCCGGGGTGAGCGTCAGCGTCATGGTCATGATGGGGCGACGGGTGCTCGGGTGGGCGGTGAGGATCGCCTGGACCCGTGCCACGTGGGCCGTCACCGTCGCCCGGTCGAACGTGGCGGTGTGCTGGGTGTCGAGCGAGCCCAGCAGTCTGTGCCACGGCGGGTAGCTGCCGCCGATCTCGACCACGCTCACGGTCGTCTGCCCGCAGGTGAACGTGACCCGGTCGACGTCGTGGACGGACGCGGCGGTACTGYGCCCGATCGTCACCGACGGCCCGGTCCACGTCTCGGCACAGGCGGCGAGGATCTTCCCGGGCAGCAGCAGTTCCTGCCCGGCCGGCCCTGTGACGGTCGCGGGCAGGACATCGACAGCCAGGCGGTACCGGTCGGTCCCCGCGACGGTCGCCAGTCCAGGCGCGAACGACACACACAGCCCGGTGAGGACCCGCAGGGTGTCGTCCCGACCGACCGCCGGCAGGACGCGGTCCACCGCGGCGCGCAACGCGGCCCGCTGAACGGTGGCGATCGTCGGCGCGGGCCGGCAGGCGCCAGGATGATCCTCCACCGGTAGGCCGGTCAGCGGCACGGTGTAGTCGCCGATCGTGATGGTGGGGGCAGGTGGGAAGGACCCGTCGAGCAGGACAGGCAGCTCGTCGGTGTCGGCGCGGCGCTCGCCCCGGACCAGCGCCTTGCACATCTGCGTCAGCGCCCAGCCATCGACCAGGAACCGGCCGGCGGACCGGGCGGCGCCGGGCAGGCGCACGGAGACCGTCGCGGCGGGGCTGGCACCGGTGACGGTCAGGTCCCCGTCGGGATCGGCCGTGATCAGAGCGGCGTTCCACGGCGGCTGGCTCTTGCGGTCCACGACGGTGCCGACCGTGGCCAGCGCCGCGAGCAGGTCTCGGTAAGGGACGACGGCAGTCGGCCCCGCGATAGTGGCGGGCGGTGCGATGACAGTCATGATGATCTTCCACATGGGATCGGGATCAGCCCGGTTATCGACCGGCCCGCATCGGCGGCGGGCGCCGGCCCGCCGGTGCAGGCAGGCGCGGACGGGCGAAAGTGACGCGAGAGCGCGTGGCGGAACAGAGATCAGTGGTGCGCGGGAAGCTGGCGGAACACGATCTCGGTGCTGTCGACGTTGGCGGTGGTCGCCCACTCGTCGAGCAGCTCAGAGATCGACTCGGCGACCGCGTCGAGGTCGTCGCTCACGGTGCCGTCGTCGGTGAGGACCGCGAGCAGCCGGGCGCGGGCTTCTCCGAGTTCGTCGGTGTAGACCTCGACCTCAAGCCAACTCGCCGCCGGGCACTCGGCCCGCGTCGCGGCCTCGATCTCGTCTTCCAGGACGATCCGCAACGCGTCACGGGCGTCGAGGAACACGTCACGCGCCCGCTCGCGCAGCGACCGCGTGTCCGGCGGCGCGCAGCGGCGTATCCGCAGGAATCGCTTCCGGGGAAGCCGGTGGCCGTTGCGGCTGCGCCGCATCCTCATTGTGATCTCCCCTTTCCGTGAACAGGTGGGTAGGTGCTGGCGGGTCAGCCGGTGACACCGGGTGTCGTATCGAACGTTTCGCCCAGCTGGCCGTCGGCGGTGTAGGTAAAGGTCCGCAGCCGCGTGTAAGGTGCGGGAAGAAACACCGGCATGGCGTTCACGACAGCAGCACCGAATCCCCGACAGATCCACATCACCCACCGGTCCGGCTTGTCCGGGGAACTACCGGCAGGAAGTTCCCCGGTGGAACGCCGATCTGTCAGGCGGCGCATGTCGCGGCGGGCTATGTGAGGACAGAGCCGGGTCGACGCCTCGGCACATCCCTCGTGCATCGGCGGGTCGTAGTAGGCCCTGGCAGCGACGGAATCCGGGCTGCCGAGAAAAGCGACCTCCTCGTCGAACGGTCGGGCGCAGATACCGCACCGCCCCTCGGAGGCAAGACGGAGCGCCTCCCGGCCATCCACGGTCGAGAAGTCCGGCTCCCCGTCCGGGTGGCGCGCGGTGACAGCCGGAATAGGCACGTTGCGGCGCCGGTCGACCGGCAGCGTGTTCATCAGCTCGGGAAACTCGGAAGCATGGTTCACTTCCGCTCCTTTCCGTGACGGACGAAGACCCAGAGAAAAGGCCGGCGACGGTTCGGCTAGTCGCGGGAGTCCGCCCAGAAATCGGCCTTGGCGCGCATCCAGTCGAGCGCTTCGGCCAGGCCGGGAATGTCGTACCAGCTTTGGATACTGTTCTGGTCGTCGCGCACAAGACCGACGTGGAACCCGCCGGGCTCCGTGCTTGCCGCGACGAGAGCCCACAGCGGCACGTAGTGGCCCGCGCGGGGCACGTAGATGCCGGCTACCACCGGGCAGCCGACGAACGTCGAGGGCAAGGGAAACTCAGGAGCCATCACTCTCGCTCCGTCCGGGTGAGGGTTTCGCGGCCCGGCCCGCGCGGCGGCGGGTCGCCGGGCGTGGCTGTGCGTCCGCGCGGGGGCGGGGCCGCCAGACGTGCCGGCCGGCATCGGCGACCCGTTCGAGGCCGAGCGCCTCGGCCCAGGTGACGCAGAACGCGCAGGGATCGGCGCAGCCGGAGCAGTCGCCGCGTTCGAGGCGGTGACGCCAGATCTCCTCGGCGCGGGCGCGGGAGATCCGGTGGTAGATCCAGGTCTCGATCTCGCCGGGGAGCTGGTCGCGTAGCGCGGTCAGGATGCGCACGACCCGGTCGGGGTCGTAGGCGGGCGCGCCGTGGTCGCCGAGGTGGGCGGCGCACAGCGCCGCATGCCGGCCGCCGTCACCGCCGGTCAGGGCGGCGAGTAGCGCGCGGGCGTCGAGACGATCGTCGTCGGCCGGCGGCCCGCCCGGGTTAACGGGCCGCCGTCGCAGATTGTCGAGGTCGGCTGCCGCGCGGCGGCGTGGTGTGGTGCCCACCGGGTCAGCCGCGGGCCGTGGCGAGGTTGGGTGCCGGCGTGGCGGGCGGCGACAGGCGGATCAGGTATCCGTGCTCGATGTCGTCGCTGATGGCGCCGTCGACGGCGGCGAGGTTCGCGACCTCGTCACAGATCGCGTCCCACTCCTGTGGAGCACTTTCCGGGGCGACGTGGATGGTGCTGTTGTCGGCGAGCAGCACGCCCTCGGCCGACGCGGTCGGGTAGTCCCCCCAGTCCATGTCGCACAGCACAGCGACCGCCGTCGGCCAGGTCTCGTGGACCAGGGACGCGAGCCCGCCGTCGGTGGTGATCCGACGTCGCAACTCGGCGTTGATCGCGGACAGGGCGGCGCTGAGATCGTCCTCGTCGGCGGTCGGGAGCACGGATAGGTCGAACAGCATGGGGCTACCTCCTTCGGGCGTGCGGGTGCGCGGGAGTCGCGGGAGCCGGGGTCCGCTAACGGTCAGCGCGCCCGGCGCCCGGCGCGGGTTGCCATCGCAGGCAATGGGCAGCGCCTCGAACGACGCTCAGAAGCGGTAGTCGCTGGCGTTGCCGTTGACGTCCACCACAAGGTGCGTGCCCTTGGGCCGGCCGGTGTTTTCGAGGTAGACGTAGACGGTCGGTTCCGCCTCTTCCGAGTCATCGCCGTCGTCGTCGGCCGCGACCAGCCGGAACAGGATCTTCACGCCGTCGATGGCGATCACGTACATATCGCTGGCGTCGTTGGTGTCGGGTGCGGCGCCGTACACGCGCACGAGCGCGTCACGCACCACATGGACGGTCGGCCGGGGCGGGGCGACGGTCTGACCGGCCGCGCCGAGCAGGAGGATCTCTCCCGCGTACACGGGGAAGCCGTCACCCGGATCGACACTGCCCTTGCGGATCTTCGGGTTGGCTACCTGTTCACCGGTGTAGGTGACGATCAGCATCCGGTCGCCGTGAGCGTCGGCGAGGTCGGTGACGCGGACCTCGCCCGGATACCAGGTCCCTTCCACAAGGAACTCGACCGGGCTGCCCGGGACCAGGGCGGCGAGCTGGTCGGCGTTGATCGCGCCGGGCAGGCTGGTGGTGTTGTCGTTGTCGTGGACGTGCGCCGGGGCCTCGGTCATCCAGGTGACGAAGCCGRCCAGCTGTCCGGCGGCCTCGGCGGTCGCGACGGTGATCTCGGCGTAGGCGTCGAGGCCCTCCGTGGTGACCGTCGGTGCGCCGACGGCGAGGTCGGGATGTTGCTGCTTCCACGCGGTGACCGCGTACGTCACGGTGTCGGTGCTGGTCAGTGCGAGGACATCGCCGCGGTGGTCGCGGCGGGTCAGCCGTACGTGCACCAGGTACTGCGTGTCGGATGGCATGCGTCACCTCCATCGCGTGCGGAAGAGGGGGATCGCGGCAGGAGGCCAGGGCCGGTGGGACGCGCCCGGGAGCCGAGCGTCGGTAGCCGATCGGTCAGTGAGGGCGGCCCGCGCGGTGAGACCCTCCGCCGGACCGGTCGGGGGGCTGGTCAACCCCGGGTCGGTTGGGGAGCGATCAGCTCCGGTCCCACGTCCTGCGCAGCCGCGCTATCTGCTCGTCGGTGGCGCCGAACCGCCGGAGCTGGTCGTCGGTCAGCCACACCAGCGGAACGGTGATCTTGGTGGTGATGGTGGTGCCTGCGGGCAACTCGTCCGTGCTGATCGCGCGGCCCCGCCACCCGGGCAGCTTCCAGCCCTCCGACGTCTTGATCCAGAACTCGTTGCCGCACCGAGCCCACGTGTCCACCGACGCCTCGTGCAGGGCCGCCCGGTGCAGCGGGTCATCCGAGTCAACATTCATGATCGTTTCCTCTTTCTTGCTGGCGCACGGGCGTGCCACAGAGGGCGGCGTGACGGGCATGGTCCCGTCGCCTTCGCGGGCGACGTGATCGTGATGCGGAAACGCACCTACGCTCACTTGTCGACGATTTCCCAGGCCCAGTCGGCGGCGCCGATGTAGTAGAGGCCCTCCGGGCTTGGGGGGACGACGGTAGTTTCGTCGTACTGGCCGCTGTGGACCGAGACGACACCGTCCTCACTGATCGTGATCGTGTCGTCGATATGGTCGGGCGGCAGTTTCGCGATGGCCGCGTCGGTCTCGGCGACCAGCTTGCGGACCTGTTCGAGGGTGAACCCGGGAATGCCCCAGCCATTCCATCGGTCGGGGTTGTATGGGACCTCGTACTCGGAGTAGAGGCCGCTGATGGTGACGCGCATGGTGCGGGCAGCAGTCATGATCGTGTTCTCTTTCAGGACCGAAAAGGGGGCCGGGAATGTCCGCGGCACCCGCTTCCGGGCGGGCGGGGCACAGGAGCGCCACTCGTGCCCGGCCCGGCGCGGTGCGGGCGGTCAGGTGGGTAGGCAGCAGCTCAGCGGCACSCCGSGCASGTCGTAGCTGGYCGYSTCGRASGGRACGKSGAAGCGCTTGTTGCTGGMGGTGAAGCGCAGMCGGTCCGTGGACKYGGCRTCSAGGRTSACCGTGRCGTGCTTGCCGTCGATSSSKCCGAGGGTGCCRGTCAGCCCGTTGAGGTAACGGGGCGAGATGTTGGCGATCCGCACGGGCGTGCCCGTAGTCAGGGACGCGGTCCTGATCGCGGCGAGTGCGGCCCGCCGCTGCTTCACCGTCTCGGTGATACGAGTCAGGTCCTGCTCGCTCGCGTGCGACAGGATGAAGTCGGTGGCGACCGCGAGCGTCGGTGTCGTGGGCATGCGGGTGCCTTCCTGATCGTGGTGGAGGGGTAGGGCAAAGGGCCGGCCCAGGACGGACCGGTGGGTGTGTCCTGAGCCAGGGGGGCAGGGGCCTCCGGCCGCCGCGCGCGGGCAGTAGGCGGCGCCGGTCACCGGGAGGCGAGTGTTCAGGCGGCAGTCAGGTGGGTTCGTGTGGCCGGGGCGGGCCGGCCGATGACGAACGTGCCGGGGTGCAGTGGGTGCAACTGGTCGTGCGGCATCGGCTGGTCCGGGTAGGGCAGGTGCAGCAGCAGCCGGCCCGCGAGCGGACTGTCCGCGTCGTCGGGCACCCGCCGGATGGTGATCGTGAACGCGCCGCATGGGTCGCCGGTGGACAGGCTCAGCGTGATCGCGTCGTCGCCCACGCGGTGACCGCGAACGTCACGGTGTCTGTGCTGGTCACTTCGAGGACRTCGCCGCGCGGTCCGCTACCGGTCGGTGTCCGAGCCGCCGGGCAACGGGCGGCGCGGCGGCAGCAGATCGCCGAACCCGGCCGCGCTGAGGGCCGCGCGCTCGGGTTCGGACACGGTCGCGAGTACCGCCAGCCGGGGCCTGCCCTGGGAGCGGGTGTAGGCAGCCAGCTCGGCGAGCCGGCGGCCCGCTGTGGCACGGGCACGCTCCGCCGTCCACCAGGCGTCGCGGAGGGCCAGCCGCTGCGCTTCGGACTGGTCAGCGGTCCAGCCGGCCATCGCGGCGGCATGGCGCACGGCGTCTTCGGTGGCCGTCGTGAACGCGCCGGCCGTGCGCGACATCGCGGCCCGGTGGAGGGCAGGCTTGTCGAACAGCAGCGCGGGGTCCAGCTCGGGCGCGCTGAGAAGGACCGTGCGCAGCCGGCGGGCACTGATCGTGTCGTCGCGCCACCAGTCGTCGTCGATCACCTCGACGGTAATCTTCCTGTCGTGGGGCCAGACCTCGGCGTCGCGGCAGCCCGGATCGCCGATCAGGCGGGAGATGACCGCGACGAACCCGTCGGCGGGGGTGAACCCGGCGCGGTGATACAGCGCGGTGTCGTCCTCGCTGGTGTAGGCATCGACGATCACCCACTCGCCGGTGGCGCCCCAGCGGTGTCGGCCGGGCCGCAGCTGGTCGGCGCGGATGGTGAAGGGCTCCATGGCGCTCCCTTGTCTCTCGTGGTCCTGGGAGCCGGGAAGGTGCCGGCGTTCCGTGTGCACGGCCGGCGCACGGCGGCCGGTCCATCGGACTCCGTCAGGCAGGTACGCGGCRCAGCGTTTCGTCTGCATGCCGTATGACGTCCTGGATGTATTCCTCGGAATAGCTGAAATCGGGACCTGCGTACGATCGACCAGCCCACATAAGATCGTCACCGGCGGTGGGTGTGCGGTCGTCGCACTCGCACAGTTCAGGCATCGTGACCGGATATAGCTCCGAGCCGATGTTCTGATAGGCGGTCTCCGGATAGGCTTCCGTGAAGCCGGCGTGCCCCCGATAGACCGCCATGCTGGTACAGGGCCCCGGCAAGTTCTCCTTATGTCCGGTTTGCCCGGCACACGCCAAGCGCCGTCGGCCACCGAAACGCCTGGTCCTGCGGTCGCGACCGGGCTGGTGGTCGATCGGACGAAACGGGCAAATCGCGTTCTTGCCGAAGCCCTGCATGCTGGTACGGATCACAGCGTCAGGGAACGCATCGAACACCGCCGAAAGAACGTCTCGGTAGGCGTGCCAGCACGCGCACGGCATGCGGCGGCCGGTCCACGAGCGGCGTGCACCCGACCCCGCGCTCTTGACGACGGCCAGTCGCGCGACGCACTGTGGCCG
>NZ_MRUJ01000303.1:0-7887 GCF_002099325.1 Frankia sp. KB5
GGCCCTGACCACAGGAAACTGAGGAACGCGCTCGTAGCAGCAGGAAAGAGTACCCCAGGACCTCCACCGCCATACTCTTGGACGGGCTCTGAGCACCAGAGAACGCCGACGTCGATCCGGACAGCATCGGAGATGCTGYACGGGACTCGGCGATACCGGGCCGAAACGGCCCACCGGCCAACATCAGGACCACAGGCGTCCCGCGGCCGGACTCAAATTCTCATACGAAAGGGTGGCGGCCACGCCGCCCTGGCTGCTCTTGGGCGTAATTCCTACACGGGACCACGAACAAACTTTCATGATCACAGCGAACGGATGCGCCAGGGCGCCTGTGTTCTCGCAGGTCATCGGCTTCGCGGGTGTCGATGAAAACGTTCGCGGTGGTGGGAATGACGCGCTTGCCTGCTTCGGCCATGCTGGTAGCGCACCGCGTACACGAAGCACGCCGGGTGGTGACGGTCGCGCCGATTAGCGTCAGCCTGGAGGAAGATCTGTGGTAGCTGGGTCTGAGACTTCTGGATCAACGGCCGCTGGTGCTGACGTATCCATGGCCGGAGATGCTTCCGCGCGGGGGTGGGCTTTCGTGGGCAATGCCGGCCGCCTGGCACGGGCCGGGCAGGAAGCCGACGCCGCCGCCCGCGGAGAGGCGTTGCCCATCGCACCGCCTTGGCTGTTCAGCTGGGTGGCTCGCTCGATCGATGTCGCGGGCATCGCTTCTCGGTGATCTGCCGCCGTCGTCGAGGGGCTCAGGCCGCCGCCCGTCCGATCCTCCATCATCCACAAGGAGATACCCGCTGCGATGACGCTGACCACCGACACGGGCGTCGGCCCCGACGCCGCGACGCTGCGCGCGGCAATGGTCGCTCGCTTTGAACCCGGCATGGCGCGCTTCGGGGTGCCGATGTCTCCCGCGCTACGCCGGGCGCTGCTCACGGTGCCCCGGCATCTGTTCACCCCGGGTGTGCCGCTGGAGCGGGCCTACGACGCCGACCAGTCGATCGTGACGAAGACCGGCGAGGACGGCCGCGACGTGAGCGCGGTGTCGGCGCCGTGGCTGATCGCCACAATGCTTGCCCAGGCCGGTGACCTGGCCGGGAAACGCGTCCTGGAGATCGGGTCCGGGGGGTATAACGCTGCGCTGCTCCGTGAGCTTGTCGGCCCCGGTGGGGATGTCACGACGGTCGACATCGATCCCGACGTGGTTGACCGGGCTCGGGCCTGCCTGGACCGAGCAGGTTATGCCGACGTGCGGGCGTTGTGCCGCGACGGCGACGGCGGCGCGCCGGACCACACCCCCTTCGATGTGATCATCTCTACGGTCGGGACGTGGGACGTCCCTGGGGCCTGGCGTCAGCAACTGGCCCCGGACGGCCGGATCGTGCTGCCGCTGCGTACCGGCGGACTGACCCGAGCGTGGGGGCTCGACCGACAGGGCGGCAACCTGCTGGTCAGCGCGACCGGCCCGGTGCGGTGCGGCTTCGTCGCTATGYGGGGCGCTGGCGCGCACAGCGGCCGGTCGACCCCGCTGGCTGACACCGGCGTCGGGCTCTGGCAGGACGAGCTGTCCACCGTCGACACCAGCGGCATCGGCGACGTGCTCACCGCGTCGCGGACCGAGGTCTGGAGCGGGGTCGTGCTCCCGCGCGGTACCCGCTGGGACGACCAGGACCTGTGGCTGCTGGCGCTGCCGGGTCACTGCCAGATGACCGCCAGCCGCGACGCGGTCGCCAGCGGCATCGTGACCCCGTCGTGGCGGATTCTGACCCCCGCCCTCGTGGACGGCAACAGCCTGGCCTACCGCGCGGCGCTGCGACCTGTCGGCGACCCAGCCGCCGGTTACGAGGTCGGCGCGGTCGGGCACGGCCCCCGCGGCGGGGACCTCGCCGAACGGCTGGCCGACGCGATCCGCAGGTGGGACGAGGCCCGCCGCCGTGGCGATGCGCCTCGGCTGACCGTCGCCCCCGCCGACGCCCCCGCCCGGGATCTGCCGGACGGCTATGTCCTGCCCAAGCGGTACTCCACGCTGGTCCTGTCCTGGGGCCAGGCCAACCCGCACACCGCCGAAACCAGGTAGAGGAGCCGGCCATGACCGCCACCATGCTGCCCACCAGCACCGACCCGACCGAGACCGAGCTGACCGACGACGACCTCACGCTCGACGTGCGGTTCGTGACCGGCGCCCCGTCGGCCGTCGGCTACGACTCGGGCGAGTGCACCAGCGACAACTGCTCCACCACCAGCGACAGCGCCGAGGTCACCTGCGACGTCGCGTCGGAGTGCAGCGAGTAACGGGCCGCCGCCGCGCAGGTCTCGGCCAGATCGGCCCCGGCCGTTCGGGATACCCCCGGGCGGCCGGGTAGGGCCAAACAGAAGGCAGGGGCATGGTCGGCTATCGGACCGTCGATGTGGCAGTGCTGCGGGCGACCGCCCGCCACGGTGCACCTCCCAGCGAGGACTGGCCCGACCTCGCAGGCCACGCTCCCGACCGCGTCTCCCAGTGGACGGGCTGGTTACGCCGGGCCTGGGACGACGAGCTCGCCGACGCGGTCGAACTCGCCAGCCCGGCGCTCGCCGCCGCCGTCCGGGGCGTCCTTGCCGCCGAGCGCCCAGACCCGGAACGGACGCGTCGCGCCGTCGCGTCCGTCGTGACTTACCAGCTTCGGGCTGCGACCCGGCCCACACCGTTCGGCCACTTCGCCGGCGTCGCGCCGGCCCGGCTCGGGCAGCGGACCGCGGTCGACGGCGGCGACGCGCACCGGTCGATCTTCCGCCCCGACGGTGGCTGGCTGTCCACACTGGTCAGCCTCCTCGAAACGGATCATGCAGTGTGGCCCGCGCTGGCGGTCACGGCCAACACGCTCGCCTATCTCCGCGCCGACCAGATCGTCGTCCCGTCCCGGCCGGTCACCGACCGGGATGGGGGCGTGACCCTAGCGGATGCTGAGATCCGTGCCACCGGCGCTGTCCGCGCCGCGCTCGGATTCGCGCGCGAACCCTGCTTGGCAGCCGACCTTGCGGCCAGGTTGACCGCCGCGGTCCCGGCCGCCGCGCCCGGCGCGGCCGAACGTCTGGTCGGCGGGCTGCTCGCGGCTGGGGCGCTCGTCAGCGGCCTGCGGCCACCAGCGGATGCCACCGACCCGTTGCGCTACCTCCTCGACCGGCTGGCCGCGCTGCCTGACCAGGCGAGCAGTCCGCTATACCGGCAGGTGGCGGACGTGGCCGAGAGCCTGGCGGCCCACTCCGCCGCCGCTGCCCGGCGCGACTGGGTCCGGACCCGAGACGCGGCGGAAGCGGCGATGACGGCGCTGCACGCCCAACCTGGCCCGCTGCTCGCGGCCGATCTGCTGCTGGACATCACGGTCACCGTGCCGCCGGTCGTTGCCCGCGAAGCCGCCGCCGCGGCGGCGACACTCGTTCGCCTCACGCCGTATCCGTGCGGCGGCCCGGCCTGGTCGCAGTGGCACACCCGATTCCTTGACCGCTGGGGAGAGGGCGCCGTCGTCCCGCTGGCGGATGCCATTCACCCTGACCGGGGACTCGGCTATCCCGCCGGCTACCGGGACGGCCCCCCACGCCGACCGGCCCCGGGCCGAGGTGACCGCAACCGGGCGTTGCTACACCTCGCCCAGCGGGCAGTGCTGGACGGCGGTGAGCTGGTTCTGGACGGAAGGATGGTCGACGAACTCGCCGCCGCTGCGCAGCCACCCCACACGCCCGACCCGGTTGGCCACACCGAACTGCGCGTCGCCGTCCACGCCGCCACCCCCCAGGCTGTCGACCGGGGTGAGTTCACCCTGCTCGTCGTCAACGCGTCGCGCGGCGGCGGCACCTCGATCGGCCGGTTTCTGGGCCTGTTCGACCCCGCGACCAGGACCCGGATCGGCGCCGCGCTCGCCGCGCTGCCGACCCAGAACGCGGGGGCGACACTCGCCCAGCTGTCGTGCCCGCCGCTCATGCCCCGAACGATGCCCCTCGTCGCGGTTCCCGCCGTCGCCCCGCTGCTGTCCCTCGGGGAGCACCGCCCGCCCGACGGCCGGCCACACATCGACATCGACGATCTCGCAGTCACCGCCGACACGCGGCGGATGCGGCTGGTGCGCCTGTCGACCGGCCAGACCGTTGAGCCGGTCGCGCTGCACGCGCTGGACTTCGAGCACGCGACCCAGCCACTGGCCCGGTTCCTGTGCGAGATCAGCACCGCGCGGGCCGCGACGTGCGTCCCGTTCCAGTGGGGCGCGGCGACCGCACTGCCGGTCCTGCCGCGTGTCCGCCACGGCCGCACCGTGCTCGCGCCCGCTCGGTGGATGCTGACGGGCGCAGACCTGCCCTCCCGGGACGCGGCACAGCCCGTCTGGGACGAGGCGTGGGCCGCGCTGCGGGACCGGTGGCGCGTCCCGGACCGGGTCCTTCTCGGTGAGCGGGACGTCGTCATCGGACTTGACCTGGACATCCCCGCGCACCGGACACTGCTCCGCTCCGCGCTGGATCGACGCGGCAGCGCCACCCTCACCGAAGGACCCGCCCCGGACGCCTACGACTGGATCGGCGGGCGCCCCCACGAGATCGCCCTCCCGCTCGCCCGCACCGACGCACCCGCCTGGCGGGTCGCACCCGCCCGCCCCGTGCGGCCGGTCGCCCACCCCGGCCAGCTTCCGGCGGGTGGCCGGCGCCTGGCCGTCCGGCTCGTCGGGAACGCTCGGTGGCGGGACACTCTCCTGACCGCGCGCTTGCCCGCACTACTCGCTGACTGGCCGGACACCGACTGGTGGTACCTGCGCGACGACACCGACGAGCCGTCGCTACGGCTCTTCCTCCGGCACTCGAACGCGGACCGTGGCGAGGACGCGGCGGCCCGCGTCGCGAACTGGGCGGCGCCGCTGCGTCACGACGGGTTGATCCACACCCTGCTGTTCGACACCTATCGGCCCGCCATCGGCCAGTATGGCGAAGGGCCGATCCTGACCGATGCCGAGACTGTCTTCGCCGCGGACAGCGCCGCCGCCCTCGCCGGTCTCGCGGTGGCGTCCGGCCCGGCGGGGCCGGACCGCCAAGCCGTCACCGCCGCCGGGATGGTCAACCTCGCCGCCGCGTTCACCGGCGGCCGAGATACCGCCGCCCTCTGGCTGACCAGCCGCATACTCCCCAGCGGCCCCAGGATCTCCCGCGAGCATCGCGACCAGGGCCTGGCACTTCTCACCGACGCCGCGGTGACCGACCCATTGACCCACATCTGGGCGGCGCGCCACCGCACCATCGACGCCTACCGCCACCGCATCGCCACCTCCAACACGGCCGACGACACGGCCCCCAACCCGGACGTCGCACTCGATGGGCTACTCCGCGGCCACCACGCCCGGATGATCGGCACCGACCCCCGCTCCGAGACAGCCTGCCTACGGCTGGCCCGCGCCATCGCCGTAACCGGTACCCGAATCCGCGAGCCCGCGGCCTCCGGACAAGCGTCGTGACCAGCACGCCGCTGACAGCCGGCCGCGACGAGTACGGCCACACCGCCGGGCGGCTGGCCCTGGGGCTCGCCGAGCCCTCTGCGGACGGGTCCGTAGGGCAGTCACTGTCCGCCGGCGCCGCCGGTATCGCGCTCCTGCACATCGAACGCGCCTGGGCCGAAGCCGACAACTGGCGGTCCGCGCACCGTCACCTCACCGCCGCCACCCGAGACCCGCTCCACGACCACCACACCGCCGGGCTGTACTTCGGAGCCCCCGCCGTCACGTTCGCGCTCCACGCCGCAAACGGATCGACAGACCGCTACCGTGACGCGCTAGCCGCGCTTGACCCGGCCGTTACCCGGCTGGCACATCAATGCGCCGGCCAAGCCCTGGAACGCATCTCAGCCGGACAGATCGCCGGCGACTTCGCCGAGTACGACGTGTTCTCGGGCCTGACCGGGCTGGGTGCGCTGCTGCTACGTCGCGCCCCGCACAGCACAGCGACCGAGCGGGTACTGACCGCGCTTGTCGCGATCGCCAGCCTGCCGATCGCGGACGGTCACGACATCCTTCCCGGCTGGTGGGTCAGCCACGACCCACGGCGCGGCCAGTCGGCCGCGTTCCCGGGCGGCCACGCGAATCTCGGCGCCGCGCACGGAATCGCGAGCGTCCTCGCAGTACTCGCCCACGCGGCCCGCGCCGACGTCGTCGTCGACGGCCAGCACGACGCGCTCGCCACGATCTGCGACTGGCTGGACAGATGGCGCGTCGAAGGCCCCGCCGGACCGTTCTGGCCCCATCACATCAGCCGCCGCGAACTCGCCGCCGGCCGACCCGACCAGTCCCAACCAGGCAGAGCCGGCTGGTGCTACGGGACGCCCGGCATCGCCCGTGCCGGCCAACTCGCCGCGCTCGCGCTCGACGACCCCGCCCGCCGCGCGGACTACGAATCAGCGCTGGCCGCCTGCCTGGACGACCCGGTCCAGCTGGGCCGACTGATCGATCCGAGCCTGTGCCACGGCTGGGCCGGACTGGTCCAAACCGTCTGGCGCGCCGCCGCTGATGAGCCCAGCGGCACCCTGCGGACCCGGCTCCCCGACCTCGCCGGCCGGCTGGCCACCGCCACCGCCAAGCCGTATCCGCGAGGACCAGCGGGACGCGGGCTCCTGCTCGGCCAGGCCGGGGCCGCGCTCGCGCTGCACACCGTCTCCACCGACCACGCACCGCTTTCCGGATGGGACGCATGCCTGCTGATCACCTAGCCGCGCTGGCCGCCACCGACCCGACCGAACAGGCGATCCTGCACATACTGATGGGCGGGTCGGCCGAGGTCGCCGCCGCCTCGACCCCGCTGACCGTGGCGGAACTCCACGCCGCCGCCGCGACGTACCGCGCCGGAGGCCAGGCCGCCCTCGCCAACCAGCGACCCGGCTGGCACCAGTTCAACATCCACTTCCCCGACTGGCAGACGGCGGAACAGACCGCGGCGGAGTTCCTCTTGCCGGCCCTCCTCGCCACCGAGACCGCCGGCACCATCGATGGCTGGTGGTTCATCCGCAAGCACCCCAACTGGCGACTTCGAGTCCACACCCCCCCACCGGGAGCCGACGCCACTACCGAGTTGGAGACCGCCCTCGACCGGTTGGTCAAAGACGGCCAGCTCACCTCGTGGCAGCCCGGGATCTACGAAGCCGAGACCGCCGCATTCGGCGGCGGCCCAGCGATGGACATCGCCCACGATCTCTTCATCGCCGACAGCCGGGCTGTACTGCGACGCGCCGCGACTCGGCCGGCCGGAGGGCTACCACGCCGGGAACTGTCCGTGCTGCTGTGTAGCGCGTTGGCGAAGGGCGCCGGGCTCGAATGGTATGAGCGAGGAGATCTGTTCGCCCGGGTCGCCGCCGACCGGCCGCTACCAGCCGGCGTCAACACCTGCGACCTCGCCACCCTGACCGAAGGACTGTCCACGCTGTTGCACGCCAACCCGGCCCCCGACGGGCCGGTGTTCGGCCCCGGCCGACCCGGCGCCGACCACGCCGACCACGCGACCGCCTTCACCGACGCGGGCCACCAACTCGCCGGCCTCAACCGCGCCGGCACACTTCGCCGCGGCCTGCGCGAGATCCTGGCCTACCACGTGATCTTCCACTGGAATCGCGGCGGGCTACCGACCCGCACACAAGCATTGCTCGCCCACGCCGGCCGGCAGGCGATCCTCGGYCCCCACGACGACGACCGCAAAGACCCTCGCCAGCCAGGCGGTGCCGCCAGTGAGGCCGCAGGACCGTCATGACCTGCTCAAATGTCAACGTCTCGAACGGCGGTCGTGCCTGCCTTATGCCCGCGACCGGGCGTGGTGTCCGCGGGCACGAAGCGGTCTGACACGTGCGAACAGATGGACCCTCCAATGCCGAACAGATCGCACGTCCGCACGCCA
>NZ_MRUJ01000304.1:0-4630 GCF_002099325.1 Frankia sp. KB5
ACCTTGTTACGCGCCGGGAAGCGTTCCGACCGTCCGGCCGGAACAACGGCGTAGAAATACGGAGAGGGCACCGGGAGAACTTCCCCGGTGCCCTCTCCGTGAGGACAGATGGAACGTCAGTGCTCCGTGCCGTCCCGCGTGGCGCGGTAGGTGATCATTTCCCGTACGGCGTCAGCTCGTTCGGACAGTTCCCGGAATTCCGCTAGGGCAGCGTCACGGGTAYGGATCACAGCGCGACGGGAACCGTAGGCGCCACCGTGCCGCTTCTGTGCCACCTTGGCAAGGATGCCCGCGCGCCCGAGGTCTTCGGCCTGGTTTCCTTCGTTGAGCACGTCCGCGAGAACGGGGAACTCCCGACCGTCACCGTACGCGTAGCGCCAGATAGCCTCACTGTTGGCGGCAAGGTGYGTCGCGACGGCTACGAACTCCATACGGGCAACAGCTTTCATCTGCTGTGCGCCGGGGGTCGCGTCGATCTCGTCAGGCTTCTTGTCGAGCTGGTATCCGTTGCGTCGGGCAGCGTCCCGCATGGCGGTGTATTGGATGCTGTCACGGGTGGCAACGAAGGTCCCGCCTTGCTTCGTGACGTAGAGCCACGAATCCGGTTCCCGCGTGGCCACGGAGTAGGTCACGGGCTCAAACTTCCGAATGATCTTCCCAAGCAGTTGGGCGAACAGCAACACGGCATCCTGTGTGATGTCGTCGCTCACGTCCGCCGTGCCGTAGCCACGACCCGTGAATGTCGCGTTTCCGTCCATCCGCTTACGCGAGTCGACAGCGTCCAGGACACGGCAGAACTTGCGCGCCTTGACCTGAATCGCGCGCCAGTCGTCCGCCGTCACTCTGGCCATGTCTTCCGGCTGGACTCTCGCGCCCGGAAGAGCGGACGGCGTGTCCGAAGAAAAGGCGCCATTGGTCACGAGGTCTCTCCTCTGCCTTGGGGGAACTCCCGGGGGGTTTCGTCCCGCTCCCGGTGCCGATATCTAATTCTCCGCCTATGCCCGCGCGAATACAACCCCCAATCGTCCACCAATTCATGATTCTTTGAGTGATGCGCAATGATGGAAACGGCGTTCGTGGCGCGAATGCTGCAATCGGGAGGTGAAACGAGAAAGAGAAAGAGCGAAAAGTAAAGCAAAAGCCAAGAACAGAAAAGCACCAGGCGGAGCGAAATGCAGCGGGAAAAGCAAACGTCACAAACCGCCCGACCAGACCACCCGGGACCGCGCGCCGCCAGCACGCCGGTCCCGCATCGACTATCAGCTCGTTGCCTCGCTATTAAGTCGCGGAGTGCTTGGGTGGGTGGCACACCTCGTCCGACCTGCGCCAGCGGAGTTCCGTCCGCCCACCAGCCTTTACTAGCGTGCCGGTGGGGGGTCCGGTAGGGGGTCCGGTGGGGGGACCGACGGGGGGTGCAGGGATCACGGATAGATGAGCACTCGGCTTACTACTTGAGTACCGCATGAGCAGCATGGTCAGGTTTACTTGATCAGGGCGGCTGACCAGGGCAAACGCCTCGCTGGCAGTTCGCTGGGCACGGTCGCGGCCGGCGGTGCACTGCTCGACTATCCCGGCGGTGGCCCCTGGGGCGCGGCTTAGATAGACGCGAACTCCCAGGACCGGCCGCTCATTTACAAGTGATCCCTACGGGGTGTCGGGAGCGGGTCTCCTTGGCGAGTCGGCGTCGTAGTTGGCGAGGCGGTAGCGAGCGGTCCGGCATCTCGGCGACTCCGCCGATCACGGCCCGGTGGCCATTTTGCTGGCGGTGCCAGCGCTCGCCGGCTGCGACGGCGGTCGGTGCGCCAGCGGTTCCCGATAGCGGCGACCGGTCCGCACGGAGTTGCCAGTGTCCATTCACGGGTGGCGGTTTGGGCGGTCCCGTGTTGATGTTGGTTTAGGTGGTGAGGGCAGGCGCGGGACGGGTCGCCTGGAGGACCGGCATCCAGGGGTTGCCGGCGAGGGCCCGGCGGATCGCGTCGATCGCGGTCAGGCCGTGGTCGCGGGCGGAGACGAGGTAGGAACGCACGCGGAGGTAGGCGGCGAGAGTGGTGGGTGTGTGCCAGTAGCCCGAGACGGCCTGGTGGCGTTTCGGGAGACGGATCGCCTGCTCGCTGGGATTGTTCGTCCAGGGGATCTTGAAGTCGGTCAGGAACAGCCAGACCTGGTCGGCTTTCGCGGCGAGGCGGCGGGCGAGGACCAGGCCGGGATGGTTGCGGTCGTCGGCCCAGGGCCGGGACATGTTCGCCAGCTCACCGATCCGGACGTCGGCGTCGTACCGGGCCCGCAGACCCTCGATCGTGGCCTAGTCGAGGCGGGTCTCGCCCGCGGCGCGGGCAGCCACCGCCAGGCCCTGGGCCTCGCGGAGCAGGTCGATGAGCCGACCGGCCCATTTCTGCGCGCCTGGTGCGAGTTGCCGCACCGCCCGCAACGCCCTGATCAGATGGGCGCAGCACAGCTGCACCCCGGCCAGGGTGGGGTCGTACTGGTGCCAGCCGGCGTAGTCGTCGCGGGTCAGGTAGCCGGTGAACCCGTCGAGGACCCCGGTGGCGTCGATCGCCTCCGACGACCGTGAGCTGATCGCCGTGTACCAGACCAGCCCCGGTGTCGGGGTCCGCAGGACGAGCAGGTGCGGGGTGCCAGACAGCACCATGCCGGTGACCTCGTCGAGGTCCCTGCGTAGCACGTTGACCGGGGACTCGTCGCCGCACAGCACCGGCTCCGCTCGCAGCGCCGTCTTCATCGCCTCGTCGAACCCGGCCGCTTCCAGGTCGTGGGCGAGTCGTTCGTTCGCGCGGGCGACGAACCCGGCTGAGACCTCCACCCCCAGCAGCGCACCGATGACCCTCGCGGCCCGTTCCACCGGAACGTTGGCCTCCGAGGCCAGCAGCACCGCCGCGGCGTGCAGCCGGGGCCCGTAGGACACCGTGCCCGCCGCTGCATGCCGCACCCCCGCCACCCGGGCCGTGGTGACCTTCCGGCAGCAGACACACCGCCGCCGCGGCAGCACCCACTCCACCTTCTCCAGCACCGGGTCGAGCAGGTCCCAGACCTGCGCCCAGCCATCGGGGAGCACCACCGCGTCAGCCAGGTCAGCCTCGCACGACGAGCACTGCGCCGGCGGGTCCGCCGCCCGCGACCGGTCTGGCTCCGCCTCCCGGGAAAGCCCCGACCCCGGATGCCCCGGCTGCCCACCCGGCTTCTTCTCCTTCGACCGGACCCGCTCCGAACCCTGGCGACGCTCAGCCCGCCGCTTCTCCTTCGCGCCGACCGGCTCCCTCGACGGCGGGACCGACGAGTTCGTACTGTCCATCCCGACCCGCCGCCGCAACTCGGCGACCTCCAACTCCAGCTCGGCGACCTTCCGCTCAAGCTCCACAGCCCGCCCCAGCGCCTGGTCCCGCTCCGTGCGCACCGCGCCGATCTCCGCCTCATGCCGCGCCGCCGCGTCCTCCACAACCCGACGCAACCGCCCGTTCACCGCCGCGAGCTTCTCGTTCCCCGCCTCCGCCGCAGCCAGCCCAACACCAAGCTCCTCGATCCCCGCCTCCGCCGCCACCAGACGCGGCTCCCACGACACCGGCGGATCAGCCACAACCCAGATCATCCGCCACCAGTCCCGACCACCAGGCAACACCAGCGGCGTGTCACACCAACACAAACACCCAGCTCAGCGAACTACGACCTCGCACCCCTGAATGGACACAGTTGCCAGCTTCCTCTGATCCCTCCGGGCGGAGGATAAGAACCCGGAGCGGGCGGACCGCGTGACTGTGTGGCTGACCAACGGGCCTCGTAGTGGGTGCGAGAGAGTCCGAAGAGGCGGGTTTTCGTGGACGGCGAGGCCGGGAAGACTACCAGGTGAGAATGAGCACTAAAGGGCGGTCGTTTCGAGCACCGCCCCGTCGCATTGCCGCCCACGAGCACGACCAGGCGAGCCGAGCCACCTGCGCGGCCTAGCGCCCCGGACCGCCACGCGGCCCGATCCCGAGTCGTACCACGCAACAACGCAACGAGGAGGCGGTCGGTGCTGCCTGCGCGCGGGCTCACCGCCCGTGGCGCTCCTGGTCGTCCGGGAGGGCGTCCCGGGTGCGGGAGGCGCGGTCAGGTCGAGCTGCGCGCGTCGCCGGGAGCGGTGTCGACGTCCAGTTGGCCTGCCTGGTCGGCGTCCTGCGGCTGGCGCGACGTGATGAGCATCATGTCGGCCGAGGCGGGCTGGGTGCGTGAGGCGGTCTTGTCGTCAGGGTGACGGCGTTGTCGCAGGTAGCTGGGGATGCGGTGACGCGGGTTCGGCTCGCGTCTCGGCGCGGCTGGGCAGCGGACGGCCCCCGTGGGGCTGTGGTGACGGTCGTATATCGGATTGTCACCTTACGGCCAGATAGTGCAGCCTTGGGCGAAGTGCCCGTCACGCAGAAAGGCTACGGGGGCCTCGGAGACGGCGAGGCAGTCGCACTGCGCGGCGGAACGGTCGAGCAGGCCCGGAGGGTCTGTGGATCTTCCGTGGGAGTGGGTGTGACTGGGATTGAGGATCTGTCTGGTCCTGATCGGCGCATTCTGCTGCACGATCTGCGGCGCACGCTGAGCCCTGGCTGGCTCCCGGACGTGCTGGTCGCGCTGTCGGGTGGTCCGCAGC
>NZ_MRUJ01000305.1:0-2679 GCF_002099325.1 Frankia sp. KB5
GTGCTGGCCGAGGCGGGCCTGGGTGGCGGCGATCTGGACGTAGAGCCGCTCGTTGTAGGGGTCGAGGCGGCRCAGCGTTTCCAGCAGCTCCAGGCGCTGCGGGTTGTCTTCCCCGATCGTGGCGGTGATGCTGGCGAGCGCGTCGGAGACCTGGCGGCGCAGGTTCTCGCGGTGGGTCTCGGCCCAGCCGCCGGCGATGTCCTCGGACAGGTGGCCGGTGTAGGTGGCGGCCACCGGGAGGATCGCGGCGAGCTCGTCGGCGGTGCTCGACGCGCGCCGACGGGCGTCGAGCGCCTCGTCGACCTGCCAGAGGTCGACGGAGATGAGGTCGCGGCGCAGCCGCCAGCGCCGGTCGTCGTGGTCGAACACGTCGTCGATCGTCCCGCCGGTGGCGGCAATGAGGCTGCGGCGTAGTTGGCTGATGGCGGCGTAGAACCGGTTGTCCCGCAGCCGCTGGGGTTTGCCGTCGTCGGGCCAGACCGCGTCGATGATGACCCTGCGCCGTGCGCCGTCGGGATGGGCGGCGAGGTAGGCGAGGATCTCCCGGCTCGGACCTCCGATGCCGTCCACGGCCTGGAAGTCACCGTCTGGTGCCGGCCGGTACAGCAGCCGCAGCCGGCCGAACAGGGTGAGCAGCAGCGGTGTGGTCGCCCACGACGGCCGTCGTGGTCCCCGTGGGGCGCCAACGGCAGGTGTCGGGGGTGGTGCCGCGTCCGTGGGTTCGGCGGGAACTGCCCCGCCGCCGCCGGGCGGTGGCGGCTCGTCTGGGTCCGGCGGCGTGGCGGGTGTTGGGTGGACGCGGGCCGGTGGCGCCGTGGGCGTGGCCGCGGGGCTATCGGGGGGCGGCGCGGAGGTGGGAGGTGGGGGCGGGGGCCCCTGGGTAGGGTTTGCCCGCCGGAACTCCTCCTGGTTGGCGGCCGGTGCGTCGGCGTCGGCGAGCAGGTCGAGCAGCTGGGCGGTGTCGGTCTCGGGCAGGGTGAACAGCCGGTTGCCGATCAGAGCGGCGGCGATGTCGGGGCTTGCGGCGCCGACGACACCGTCGGGCCGTACCCGGGCGGTCGCGCCGGGCCGCCACTGCCCGTACAGGATGCCGACGACGCCGAGCGGGGAGCCGTTGTCGAGCACGGCCTGAAGGCGGCGGTCCGAGGCCTGGTCGGGGGCCGCGACGACGACCAGGTTGGACCGGCTGGGGTCCTCCCCGGCCGCGGCCCGCCGTGCGCGGGTGACGACGTCGGCTTCGAGSCGGTCCAGCAGGGTGGSCAGGTCGGCGACGAYGTGCAGMCGCTGCGGCGGCGTGGCGGTGGTGTCCTCGCCCAGCAGGCGCCGCACGTCTGCGGCAGGGGTGAGAATCTCGGCGGGGCCGGCGTCGGGCTGATGACGATCGGCGAGCAGCGCGACGAGCAGGGCGCGGATCGCGGCGTCCGCGCCGGGTCCGATCAGGCCGAGGCCGCGGGTGGCGGCGAGGTCGAGCGCGAGGGGCTGGCCGTCGCCGGTGGTGCCGACGATGCGGGTGCCGGGTGGGGCGGCCTGGGCAGTGGCGGTGGCTGCCGCGTGGCGGCGGCCGGTGACGTGCGGGTCACCGGGCGGGCGCACGACGACCAGGTCGCCGTCGGCGTCGCGTTCGGCGGTGGCCGTGTTGTAGGCGACGGCGAGCTGGCGGATGACCGGCGGCTCGTCGAGGTCGTCGCGGACACCGCTGCCGGGCACGTAGTGCCGGCGGCGCCAGAGCCGTACGGAGAACAGCGCGACGACCAGCAGCGCGACCGCTCCCAACCCGAGGTAGCCGCCGGACGGGAACGTCACCCCTGGTGCCCGGGACGGGGCCGGGGCGGACGGGTGCACAGACGGCACGGCCGGCGGCACGGTCGTCGGGCTGGGCGAGGCCGGGCCGGTGGACGGGCTGGCGGTCGTCGGCGGCGCGGCGCCGCCCGGGGTGGGCGTGCTGGCCGCTGGGGTCGGGGTGGCGGGCCGGCTGGTCGCGGGTGGGCTGACGGTTGCCGGCGGGGTCGACGGCGAAGGGCTGGGGGGAGCTTGGCCGGTCGGGGGTGCGGTCGGAGGGCTGGAGGGTGCCTGACCGCCAGGCGGTGTGACGGGGGCCGGCGGGGTGGGCAGGGTCAGGACCCAGCCGGGGCGGATCAGGTTGGGCTGGGTCAGCGCGCGCCCGTCGGCCTGGATGATGCCGTGGTTGAGCGCCCAGATCTCCGGCCAGCGGGCCCCGTCGCCCAGGCAGCGGTCCGCGATCCGCCACAGCGAGTCGTAGACGCCGCCTGCCGGCAGCTGCACGACCACGGTCCCTGGCGCAGCGGTCGGCAGCGTCGGGTCGGTCGCGCTGGCGGTAGCGACGGGGACGAACCGAGGGGCGGCGGGCGCGGTCGCGACGGCCGCAGCGGCGGYCGGCCCGCCGGTCGGGGTGAGYGGGCCGCGGGACTGGAGGACGGTGAGCATTACCGCGCCCAGCAGGAACGTGGCCAGTCCCCGCATCCCGCCGACGGGCAGCGGCGGGCTGTGTGACGGCCAGCGGGCTTCGCGGACGACGTCCGGCACCGCGAGGACGACCGAGACGGTGAACGCGGCCCACAGCGGCCACAGCAGGACCGCGAGGATGTCCAGCAGCAGGGTGTCGTCCATCGGGCCGGTCAGCCGCGCCTCGATCTCGTCCCAGGACGGCAGGTGGTGCGG
>NZ_MRUJ01000306.1:0-7774 GCF_002099325.1 Frankia sp. KB5
TCCGGTTCAGGTCCCGGACCGCGCTGATCACATGGGTGGAATCGGTGCGCGCCCGGCCCCCGGCTCCGATCAGGCCCCGCTCACGGCAGGCCTCCACGAGCCGGTCGAAGATCACCCGTTCCAGAGCGTGGTCTGCGAGGCGGGTCCGGAACCGGGACAGCACGGTCGCATCGAAGCCCGTGTCGGTCAGTTCCGCGCCGAGGGCGTACTTCCAGTCGATCGCGCGGACCGCCATCGCCGCGGCCTGGCGGTCGGTCAGGTTCTCGGTGAACTGCAGCACCGTGACCAGCGACAGCACCGCCGGTGACAGTCCCGGCGCACCACGGCGGCCGAACGCCTCGATGAACGACTCATCGACGAACACCTCCGCGAGGYGGTCCCGTAGCCGCATCRCCAGCGTCCCCCGTGGGAACGCCGCCCGCGCGACCGCCACGGTCTGCGCCGGGATCTCAGGCAGCCCCTTCGGCTGCAACGACATCTGCCCCACCTCCCATGGYCCGTGAGGCGACCCGGACCGCAGAGGAGATCATGCCGCACCCACGGCACCCCGCCGAATTAAGCAGCAGAGTCGTCGGTGTGCTCAAAGCGATCGCCGTTCCCGCCCGGCTGCGGCTGCTGTCGATGATCTATGCGCGGGAGGGTGGTGAGGCGTGCGTCTGCGAACTGACCGAGCCGCTCGGGCTGACCCAGCCGACCGTCAGCCACCACCTGAAGGTTCTTGTCGCCGCCGGTCTGATCAGCCGGGAGAAGCGTGGCGTGTGGGCCTACTACCGACTCGTGCCCGGAGCGCTGCCCGCGCTAGCCACGGTCTTCGCTCCGGCCGCCGCTCCAGACGCCGAGTGAGACGACTACCGAGTGAGACGACCGCCGGGCGGGACCTGCGCATCGCGGCCGGCGGTGGTCAGAGGGGCCAGCAGCGGTCAGACATCCCATGGTTTTCGTTGTCAAGCGGCGACGTCGAGTGTTGCTTTCTGTGTCCATGCGGTTGCCTCACTGTAGGGGGTGTGGGTCTTGAGGCAGCCGTGCAGGATTCCGACGAGCCGGTTGCCGAGCTGGCGCAGCGCGGCGTGGTGCGACGTGCCGCGCGCGCGGATCGCGTCGTAGTACGACCGGGCGCCCGGGGATGCGCTCAGGGCCGAGAGCGCCTGCTGATGTAGCGCGTCGGCGAGCCGGTTGTTGCGTGCGTAGCGGGCCAGGACCGTCTTCTTCTTCCCGGAGGCGCGGGTGATCGGGCTCGTGCCGGCGTAGTTCTTCCGTGCCTTCGCGTCGGCGTAGCGCGTCGGGTCGTCACCGAACTCGGCGAGCACCCGGGCCGCGAGGACCGGTCCCAGGCCGGGCTGGGACAGCAGGATCTTCGCGTCCGGGTGCTGGTCAAAATGGTCCGCGACCTGCTCCTCGAGCCGGGCGATCTCGCCGTTGAGGGCTGCGAGCAGCCCGGCCTGGGCGCGCACGACCGCGGCGTAGGCGGTGGTCGCCGCCGGCGTGACGGGCAGCTGCTCGGCCCGCAGCGCCGCCCGGATCGCGGCCGCCCTCTCGGGGATCTTCCGCCGGCGGGCGTGCCTGAGCGCGGCGCTGATCTGCGCAACGGTCAGCCTCGCGGCCTCGGCCGGCGACGGCGCCTTCGCGAGAAGCTCCAGCGCGTCAGGGGTATCGAGGTCGTCGAACGCGGCCAGCGCGGCCGGGAAGAACTCCAGGAGCGCCGAGCGCAGCCGCTGGGTCTGGCGGGTCCGGTCCCAGATCAGGTTCTGATGCGTCCGCGCCACGATCTTCACCGCCTCGGCGGTGTCACTGTCCCCAGCGACCGGCCGCAGCTGGTGACGGTCCGTACGGACCATGTCCGCCAGGCTGTGCGCGTCGCCGGCGTCGCTCTTGGCACCCGACGTCGAGTACCGCTCCCGGTACCGCGCCGCCTGCAACGGGTTCACCGCGATCACCTGGTAGCCCGCCGCGACGAGCACCCGCACCCACGGGCCGCGGTCGGTCTCGATCCCGACCACGACCTGCTCCGGGCCGGCGTCCTCGGCCAGGTGCCGCCCGATCAGCGCGTGCAGCCGGGCGATCCCGGCCACGCCCTCCGGCAGCCGGCCCTTCGCCAGTCGCCGACCCGTCTCGTCCTGCACCTCCACATCGTGGTGGTCCTGCGCCCAGTCGTCACCGACGAACAGCATCCGGGTCTCCCGTCTCTCGGCACCAGGTCCGGCAGCCTCCAGGAGATCCACCACACCCTAATGGTCAAGTGCTCACGCCACGATCAGCGGGCACGACATCCCATCTATGGTCCGCTCTCCCGACCACCGGCAGGGGCACGGTCTGACCTTAGGACTCGTCCTGCGTCCAGGGGCCTCGAGTGCTCACCTGCTGGCGGCTACCGGAACCGAGCCTGCCTCACGGCTGCCCGGTATGTCCCATTAGGGGCCAGCAGCGGTCAGGGGCCAGCAGCGGTCAGGGGAGCCAGGAGACGGTGGCGCAGCCGAGCTGATGCCGGATGGGGCCGTCGGGCCCGGCGTTCGTGGCGTAGGCGCACACCGTGTGCGGGACGGCGCTCGTGATGACGGTGGTCTCGAAGCCGTGGTCGGGGCCGGCGTCGGGGTAGAAGCGGGCGACGTCCGGTCGGGAGGTGTCCGCGGTGGCGGTGGTGGCGGTGGTGGCGTCGAGAGTGACCGTGACGATGAGGGGGTCGGCGGGGTCGTCGGGGTCGTAGGTCCAGCCGGCGACGCGGACGCTGCTCCAGCCGGCGGTGATCCACGGGTTGGGCGTCGCGAGGTCGAGGTAGCCGAGGGGCGTGTGGTCGACGGCGGGCGCGTCCACGGTCGCGGTGGCGCAGCCGAGGCTCCGCCGGTGGAAGGAGCCGAGCGGGCCGATGTTCACCGCGGCGGTGCAGACGGTGTGGGTGCCGGGTGCGGCGGCCACGGTGGTGTCGAAGCCGTGGTCGGGGCCGGCGCCCGGGTGGGCCCGGGCGACGTCGGGACGGGAGCGGTCGGCGACGACACTGGCGGTGGCGACGTCGTCCAGAATGATCGTTACGGCCAGGGGGTGGGTGAGGTCCCCCGGGTCGATGGTCCAGCCGGCGACGCGGATGCCGGCGGGGGATGCGTCGGCGAGATCGAGAAAGCCGAACGGCGGCGCATCGTCCCCATCGGGACAGGTTTTCTCGGTTTTCCTGATCTTCCCCGTCTTCCCCACGTCGCTGGACCCGGCCGTCGGGCAGGCGCCGGCCACGGCGGATCCGGCYAGGCCGACGCCGATCAGGACGGTGGTGAGAGCGAGGATGCTGATCATCGCGACGGCGGTACGTACGGGCGTTCGATGCGGCGCGATGGCGATGATCGTCACCCTCTCCCCTCACGCTCAAGGTGTGAACTGAAAGTAGCATCTCCATTGCTATCGGTCGACAACCGTGAAGGTTTTGTTGCATGTTGCATCCACGTCGCCGCCATGCGCATTCTGCGGGTGCGGTGTCCGTACGGCCATGGAGCGGTGGGGCGGCGACTGGACCCGGCTCGCCGACCGCCGCTGTTACCAGACCTGGATCAGCCAGCTCGGTCTGGCGGGGGACCCGTGGACCGGTCGCGGGACCGGATAGCCGAGAAAGCCTGCCGCGATCGTGCGCCCGCTCCCCGACTCGGCGGCCAGCCGAACCGGGAGAACGGTTCCGCCCGCAGATGCAGACGGATGATCTCCCTGCTGTACGCCAGGGTGTCGGCCGGCAGATCGTCCGGTGGGTGCCAGGCGAGGGCGGAGCAGGTGGCTGGCTCCCGATTGGTGGGCTCGCCGCTCCACCGCGACACCAGGAAGCCGAAACCGATACGAGCGTCGCTGTCCGGCGGAAGGGCATGCGTGATACCCGCGAAAGCGACATCCTCGGGTTCGACCCCGATACCGAGCTCCTCGTCGAGCTCCCGGATCACCGCGGTCACGACGTCCTCGGCGGGCTCGATCCGTCCGCTGGGCAGCGCCCAGCAGCCGCTTCCGTAGATGCCTCCCGCGCGTTTCGTCAGGAGCAGGCGGCCGTCCCGTATCAGTAGCGCAAGAACGTCGACCGGGGTCCGGTGTTCGTGCCGCATGATCCTCCTCGTGCTCTTCTTCCCGCGGACCGACTCGAGGCCCGTGACCGGGAAACGTAGCGCGCAGGGCCCCGTCCTTCAGAGCGAAGATTCAGCAGGGATTCGGCTGGCGCTCAGCGGCAGGGTGGCCCTGTTCCGCACATGCGCATCCTGGTGGCGGATGACGACCGGAGTCTGGTGGCGCGACTGCGGGCGCTGCTGCGCCGTGGTGGTGGGGAACGCCCGGTCGTCCTGGCGGCTGGCGACCTCCGGCTCGACCCGCGTCGCACCGGGCCTGGCGGGGTGAGTCACCGGTCGAGCCGACGCCACGGCAGTTCTCCCTCCTGGAGTTCCTGACGCGCCGTCCCCGTCCCATACCGACCGGTGGGTAGGGCGGTGGCACGGGACGGGGACGGTAACCATCCCGGCTACATCCTCGTCTGCCGGCCAGCCGCCAAGGCTGGATGGTCACCATCCAGCAAGCCGATCCTACAGAACCGAGGACGCCTCACCGCCGGACACGCCGAGGCGGTTCAGGCATTTTTCCGGGAGATTCCTCGCGCCTTGGCACTATAGGGCTTGGTGGAGCTGAAGAGTATGTTCCCGACCGTGTTACGGTGGGCGAGGGTGTTCTATTCTGCAAGAAGATTAAGGATAGATTTCTTGGTGTGGAATCAGGACTTTTCAAGCTAGCAGGCTTAGCACTTTAGTTGGAGTCCAAGAATGAGTTGTGCTGTAGCCAGGATATATATGCTTTCTATTATTAGCCTGTTCTTGCTAGGCTTCCTAGCTGTTAGCTTTTTTGCCTACGGCGTCGAGCCTGGGCGGAATCTCAAGGAGACGCCCTCGTTTCTGAAGGAACGTACAACTCGATACATGGACATAGGTGATACACGGCTCCACTATCTGAAGCAAGGCGCTGGTAGACCTGTCATTCTCCTGCATRGCGGTGGCRCCTGRCTGTATTCTTTCCGGAAGAACATCGATGAACTTGCCCGGGAGCATACTGTGTATGCCCTGGATATGCCCGGGCATGGTTTCACCACCTACCAGGATCCTGCTACGCTCACCTTGGCCGGATTCGCGACGCTCCTGAAAGATTTTTTGGCAAAGCAAGGAATTGTCCAGGCTGATTTTATTGGGAGTTCATGGGGTGGCGGTTGGGCGCTTTATTTTGCCGAGGTTTACCCTGATGAGGTCGGCAGGATAGTGCTCATTGATGCTACGGGGACGGCGGAGATCGCGGCTCACGACGGGAGCTCCTGGAAGTACCTGTCGTATCCGCTGGTAGGCGAGTTGCTCGTACACTTCTTTTCTTTTGGCAACGTCAGGAAGGATATACACGAAAATCTCTTCAGCAACCCATCGGCCGTATCTGACGCGGAGATTCGCCAGATATATATTCCTATCACTTATTCTCGCAACCTCAAAGCTCAGTACATCCTGCAACGTAATTTGAACTGGAGCGAAGTCGACCGGCATCTCGAAAAGGTACACAACGAGACTCTTGTGATCTGGGGCAAGGATGATCGTTACATACCAATAAAATTTGGCCAGAATCTTGAGGCAAGGCTTCCAAACGCCCGCTTCGTCTCCATAGAAAATGCCGGCCACCTACCGCATGAAGAGCAGCCGGAAAGGGTCAACGCACTCTTGTTGAAATTTCTTCAATAATGGCGCATCCTGCAAGGAAGTGTCAACTCCGGTATGCCGTGTCGGGCGTGTCCTGGCCTGGCCGGTAAATCTTAGTGTCATGCGGGATACGGCGGTGTCACGCGGGATACGGAATGGTTATGGAATGGCGCCGTCTACCTCACGCCGGCCCGTCCGGGGCGGCGGCGCGGCGCCGTAGGGAGGGCAGCCACCAGTTGTACTTCCCGGCTATCAGGAGTGTGGCGGGCGCCAGGACGAGCCTGATCAGCGTGGCGTCGAGCAGCACCGCGACGCTGAGGCCGAAGCCATACTCGCGCAGCATCAACGTTGACGAGAGCATCATCGTCCCCAGTGTTCCCGCCATAACCAGGCCGGCAGCGGTGATTACCCGGCCGGTGTCCACGATAGCTGTCGTCACCGCGTCGGCGTCACTGCTTCCCTGCCGGGTTATTTCTCGGATCCGGGTTATCAAAAAGATTTCGTAGTCCATGCCGAGACCCATCATGAGGATCACCAGGAAGATTGGTAGGTCGTTGATGACGGGTTCATCGAGCCAGCCGGCGAAGACCGCGAGCGTGGCGCCGAGTGCCCAAATGTTGCTGAGMGCGATCGTCAGGATCAGCCGGATCGGGACCAGGATGGATCGTAATGCGAAGGTCAGCAGCACTATGACGCCGGCGCACACAAAGGCGATCATCTTCCAGAAGGACGATGTCAGCGCCGCATCGTATTCTTGGTCGATGACGGTGGCACCACCGACCTGAGCGTTGTCGATGGTACTGTCGGCGACCAGCGTGGTCAGCGTCCGGATCGTCGACCTCGCCTGCTCCGACAGTGGGTCCCCAGCCAGCACGATGGACAGCCGCAGGGCGCCGTCCGGGGCCAGAAAGTCCTGTCGGACGTTTTGTGGTAGCGCCGACGTGTCCTCCCAGGACAGCTTCGTGCCCGTGGGGCGGGACAGGCTCGAAACGGAGACCACGCCGGGAGTGCGGGCGATCGCGTCGCTTAGGCTGTCCAGTCGCTGCCAGCCGGCAAGGGTGAGAGTGTCGCCTCGGTGACCGTTGTCGCCGATGTCACCGACGACGGTCGTCGGCTGCAGCAGGCCGGGTTGCCAGTGTTCGGCGATAAGGTTGTAGCCGCGGCGGGCGTCTGTGTCCGGGCTCAGCGCGACCGGGTCGGAGGTCAGCCGGTGGGATCCCAGGAGGACAATGATGGGGATCGTCGCCAGCACGAACACCGCGACGACGGCGACGGGTGCCCGTCGCGGCAGCACGGCCAGCCGTCGCAGCAGGTTGGTCAGCCAGCCCTTGGACTCCATATCCGTGAGCGGCCGGACACCGAGCAGGAAGAATTTGTCGCCCAGCAGAACCAGCAGCGCCGGTGTGATCGTCAGTGCGGCCAGCAGCATCACCGGGATGCCCGCGAGCCCCCCATAGCCGAGCGGCGGGATCCAGTCGACCGGTGAGAGCAGGGTTGCGGCGAACGCGAGGATGACGGTGCTTCCCGCGAGGGCAATGCTTTTACCGGCGTGGATGGTGGCGTTGACGACGGCTTCTTTCGGGTCGCGGCCAGCCAGGCGTTCCTGCCGATATCTGGAGGACAGCAACATGCTGTAGTCGACGCCAGCACCGAGCATGACGAAGGTCATGATTGTCGTGGTGAACTGGGTTAGTTCCACCTGGCTGCCGACGGCGTACAGCCATGCCTGGCTGATCGTCATGGCGAGCCCGATCATCGTCAGGGTGAGGACTGCCGGAACGACGGCACGGAAGAACAGCAGCAGAACGATGATGATGATGATGTAAGCCCAGGGTGACCCGCAAAGTCATTTATGCAGGTCAGCGGGGTTGTCGAGAGTGAGGATGGCCAGGAGCAGGGCGTTGTCGTGTCGGATTCTGCGGATGGTCGGGGCGATGCGGTTATGGCCAGCGAGGCGAATCAGCCCGATGATCAGGTTACGGAGTGTGGTCATGATGCGGGGCAGTGGGCCGGTCCGAACCCGCGAGGCATCCTCACGGAACGTCACATCGCGCACCCAGTGGACCTTGTTCTCGATCGTCCAATGCCCTCGGGCGTAG
>NZ_MRUJ01000307.1:0-7537 GCF_002099325.1 Frankia sp. KB5
TGCCGCGTTCCAGGGCCCTTCGCGGCCCGACCCCTAGCAGTAGCCGACCACAAACTCAAGACGCCACGCCGTACCTACTTTGACGTCGCCCTGCCATGACATGGACGGGTCAGCCACGACCCATGATCCTCCACGTCCAACCACCAGGACCAAGCAACGAGCCCAACGTACCTCCTCAATACAAACCCCAAAGTCAGCGGGCTACGGCCGCCCACCCTGAATGGACACGTCCCATGCTCCTGGCGGACGGCATCGGGCCTCTCCCCGGCAAGGCATACCCGTCGTACGCCCTGGCTGGTACGGAGAGTTATCGCACGACGACCTCAAACGTGTTCTAAGGGGACGGCGTTCAAGGTGGAACCAGAACTTTGATCTAGTCTGCTACCTGCGCAAACAGTGGTCGCATGATGAAACATTCATCCCGGGTATCCGAGCAGGGGACGAGATATTTACCGGTGTGGCCCGGCGAGTCAGTGGCAGAGCGTGAGGCCCTCGACAAACCTGGCAATTTGGACGGTTGTTTTTAGGCAAACTCCACGGCGAAGGATTGCGAGGACAAAGCTTGCGAGGCGCGGGGTATCGGTGCTAGCGTGAGGTCCGTCTCATGGGCATCGTTCTGTCTTTTCAGATCTTCTTGAGGGGGGTTCCGTGAGGGGCCATCCAGAAGGCCTCCATAAAGATCTTCGCTGGGGGCTTCGAACTATGGTGATCTAGACGTCCATTATTCGTTCCTCCTTACGTTTCCTCGATTCCCGCTCTCACCTTCGGCCCGCCCGTGAGACAGCACGGATTTTTACTGCCGGCCGTCACCCACATTCTTTGTCGACTGTAGGTGCCCACCCTAGTGGGATTAATACTCATGTGTAATCAAATTCGTTGTTGTTTGGTAATCTTTTGCTCTTCGGCAAGGTTCATGAAAACGCTCAAGATCAACCAGGCGGCGTCATCTGGGTGACCACGTTGAGTGGCCGAAGTTGGTGTGGACACCGGTCCCGAGCCCGGATGGCGTTCCGGGCCAAGCCTGGTCGATCCCCACCCGTTCGGCCCGGGTGCCCACCGGGCCGGTGGACCTTCGGCCCTCCTGCCGGGAAGCCCGCCGGAGCGCCTTTCGCCTGGCCTTCGTCACGAGGGAATCTTTCGGCTCAAGCCTCGCGGATAGTTCTCATCCATCCACGCCACAGTTACCCGTAAATTTATCCCTTGGAACTCTTCAGGAAGGAAGAGCACGTGATTTCTGAAAACGGGACGGAAGGGCGCGGAGGCGATGGCTGGTCCTATCTGAGAAAACTGCTGAACGAACTACAGAACACCACCGTTGAGCTACTACCGATAAATTCACTCACCACCTCCGAGTCGCTTCGCGTGGCCGGCGAGGTCGGGCATCATGTCAAGATACTGGCCGAGACGGAAGCCGTGTTGCCGCCGATCATCGTGCATCGGGGATCGATGAGGGTGGTCGATGGAATACACCGGCTACGGGCCGCCGCGATTCGTGGTGAGGAAGATATCAGGGTGCAGTTCTTTGATGGCAACGTCGAAGACGCTTTTCTCCTGGCGGTCGCCGCAAACGTCACGCACGGCCTGCCGCTCACGATGGCGGATCGGGTGGCCGCTGCGAAGCGTATTATCGCGTGCCGTCCGCAGTGGTCGGACAGAGCTGTGGCCTCGGTAGTCGGAGTTTCCGCGAAAAAAATCTCGGAAATCCGCCAGAGCCTGGCCGAAAGTGTCCCTCAGTTCACGAGCAGGATTGGTATGGATGGGCGTACGAGGCCGTTGAGCTTTGTGGAGGGCAGGGAGCGGGCCAGCGAACTGATCAAAGCAAATCCCGCCGCCTCTCTTCGGCAGATCGCAAGGGAAGCCGGAATCTCTCCGACTACGGTGGCGGACGTAAAGAATCGAGTTCTCCGGGGAGCAAGCCCGGTCCCCGTAAAGCAGCGGAACGTCGACACGGTGGACCTCAGGCGACGCATGGCGATGCGTAAAAGCCTCAGCTCGGGACGAAAAGAGAGGAGATCGCTGGATGAACTTTTCTCTCTCTTTGATGTTCTGCGGAAGGATCCGTCACTGAGGTACAACGAGGTAGGAAGGATGGTGCTTCACGTCCTGAGCTACTGCACGGTCACGGCTCGGGAGAAAAAAAAGATCATCGAAAACGTTCCACCCCACTGTAGGGAAGCTATCGCCGATCTCTTCTCTGGGTATGCTGATATATGGTGCCTGCTCGCGGAGGAACTCCGGGACGGCGAGCATCGTGTCTCCTCGGAGGCAGAGTAGCGAAAGAGTGGATGTAGCGCCTCGATTTTTTGATACGGGGGCGATTTCGAAGGTTTGAGCCCGTCCATCAGCCGGCGTCGTCGGGAGGAGCCGGCGGAATACCGCCGGTTGTACGCCGCGGTCTGCCGCAGATGCCCGAGCGGCAAGGATGGCCAGCCGCTGTTCAAGTGCCGAGATCGCGCGGTTGGACGATAGGAGAGGACTCACGGCGCCACGGCTGAGCGGACTGGACTCCCACCAGCACCCCCACCAGGGGGCTGGCCACCATCCTGGTGGACACCGGGATTCACCGGCGTTGATCGCGCTGAATATGGGGCTCGCCGCGGCGGCAGGGAACCGTTCACCATGCTCGTTCTCATGGCGCTGATCACGATGTTCATCGCCGGCTGATACTGGTGGCGCCGAGTCGCGGGGAACCAGCCGTACTGGCTGTATCAGCCGCGCAGGAGGCGGCGGAGCCGTTGTCGGAAGAATGTCCTTGACATTTATTTGAGAAAATTCGAAACTAGATTGAAAATTTGGTCAAGCGGGCTTAAAGGGCTCGGAAAAAATGGTGGGAGATGGCCGTGACAGATTCTGCGGAATTTGATGTGGTGGTCGTTGGCGGCGGACCCGCCGGCTCCACACTGGCCGCGCTGGTGGCCATGCAGGGGCATCGAGTCCTTGTCCTGGAGAAGGAGCACTTTCCGCGCTACCAGATCGGCGAGTCGCTGCTACCATCCACTATCCACGGGGTCTGCCGGCTGACCGGCGCCGCCGACGAACTGGCCAAAGCCGGCTTCCCGCTCAAGCGCGGCGGTACCTTCAGATGGGGGGCCACCCCGGAGCCGTGGACGTTCGCCTTCTCGGTGTCGTCGCGGATGGCTGGGCCGACCTCATTCGCCTATCAGGTTGAACGGTCGAAATTCGACGAGATTCTACTGCGGAACGCCCGCCGGGTCGGCGCCGAGGTACACGAGGGCTGCTCGGCCACCGACGTCATCGAGGACGGCGACCGGGTCGTCGGCATCCGCTACACCGACGACGGCGGCAACCGGCGTGAGGCGCGGGCCTCCTTCGTGGTCGACGCCACCGGCAACAAAAGCCGCATCTACCATCGGGTTGGTGGCACCCGGCAGTACTCGGAGTTCTTTCGCAGCCTGGCCCTGTTCGGCTACTTCGAGGGCGGCCGGCGGATGCCCGAGCCCAACCGGAACAACATCCTGTGTGTGGCCTTCGACAGCGGCTGGTTCTGGTACATCCCACTGAGCGACACGCTGACCAGCGTCGGCGCGGTCGTACGGTCGGAAATGGCGGAGAAGGTCCAGGGTGACTCCGAGCAGGCCATGAAGGCGCTCATTGAGGAGTGCCCGATGATTTCGGATTACCTCGCGCCGGCCAGGCGGGTCACCACCGGGCAGTACGGCCAGCTCCGGGTACGCAAGGACTACTCCTATCATCAGACGACTTTCTGGCGTCCCGGGATGGTTTTGGTCGGCGACGCCGCGTGCTTTGTGGACCCGGTGTTCTCCTCCGGCGTGCACCTCGCGACCTACAGCGCGCTGCTCGCGGCCCGGTCCATCAACAGCGTCCTCGCCGAGATTGTGGACGAGAAGACCGCGATGCAGGAGTTCGAGGCCCGCTACCGCCGAGAGTACGGCGTGTTCTACGAGTTTCTGGTGTCGTTCTACGAGATGCATCACAGCGAGGACTCCTACTTCTGGCAGGCCAAGAAGGTCACCGGGAACAGCCAGCCCGAGCTGGAGGCATTCGTCGAGCTGATCGGCGGAGTGTCGTCGGGGGAATCCGCGCTGACCGACGCCGACGCCCTGGCCCTCCGGCTGCAGGCCAACACCGCCGACTTCACTACCGCGGTCGACGCGCTCGTGGCCAACAACAGCGAGAGCATGGTGCCGTTCATGAAGTCGCAGGTGATCCGCGGGGTCATGCACGAGGGCTCGCAGATGCAGATGCGCGCGCTGCTCGGTGAGGACRCCGAGCCGGAGACCCCGCTGTTCCCCGGCGGTCTGGTCTCGTCGGCTGACGGCATGTTCTGGCTGCCCACCGACGCTTAGGCCGGCCGTACCGGTCGCGTCCAAAAGCAACCGGCCCACACATGGTCCACCATGTGTGGGCCGGTTGTCTGTGTGGGCCGGTTGGTTCTGTGGATGTCAGCCCAGTAAGATGGCGCCGCTGGTGCGTGCCAGTTCTACGGCCTTGTGCCAGTTCCACGGCCCGGCTCCGTGCCGGGTCGGGCAACCACATCGGCCGCGTGCCGTCAGCCACCGTGGGTATAACCCGGGTGAAGAGAAGATGCAGAGTACCCGGAATCGGATTCGAACCGATATTCGGGGCTCTTTCAGGAGGTCCGTTTCCGTCGCTGGGCCACGGAGCGCTCCCGTGAACGATTATATCGCTCTAACCGTTCTTTCCGACTGTCGAAAAGGCATCCGATGGCGCTGGCGGAAAATTGCTGGACGCCATTGTTGTGAGTCTGGATCCGAGCGACGCTGCGGGGTATGACTGTGCGAGCGATCCGCGGTGCCACGCAGGTCGGGGCGAACGCGCGAGAGGACATCTTCGAGGCGACGGTCGAGCTGGTCACCGAGATGCTCATCCGCAACGGGCTGGTGACCGACGACGTGATCAGTGTGCTGTTCACCGCGACCTCGGATCTGGACGCCGAGTTCCCCGCGCTGGCCGCCAGGAAGGCTGGTTTTCACACGGTACCGATGATCTGCGCCAGCGAGATCGGTGTGCCCGGGGCGCTGCCGCGCGTCGTACGGCTGATGGCGCATGTGGAGGTCGACGGGGCGCGCCCGCCGATCAGGCATGTGTATCTGCGCGGCGCGAGCGCGCTGCGCCCTGATCTGGCGCAGTGATCTCGGAGGCTGGGATGACCGCGTTGACGCTCGGCGACTACGAGAACCTGGCCCGCGCCCGGCTGGACCGTCTGGTCTGGGACTTCTGCGCGGGCGGCGCCGGGGAGGAACGGACGCTCACGGCTAACATGGCGGCATTCGACGACGTCCGGCTGCGGCCAACCGTGCTGCGCGGCGCGTCCGACCCCGACATCGCCACCAGGATCTTCGGTGACCGGTGGGCGGCGCCGCTGGCTGTCGCCCCGATGGCCTTCCACACGCTGGCTCACCCAGATGGGGAACTGGCCACGGTGCGGGCCGCCACCTCGGTCGGGATGCCCGTCGTCGTCTCCACCATGGCCGGGCGCCGCTTCGAGGAGCTGGTCTCGGCCGCAGGCTCCCCGCTGTGGCTCCAGGTGTACTGCTTCCGTGACCGCTTCCGGACGCAGCGGCTGATCGAACACGGGGAGCGGGCGGGCATGAATGCGCTGGTCCTCACCGTTGACGCGCCCCGGCTTGGCCGCCGGCTGCGCGACGTGCGCAACGACTTCCGGCTGCCTCCGGGTATCATGCCGGTCAACCTCGACGGGGATGGCTTCTCCTCGCCCGCCGCGCACGCCAGCGCCGAGCTCGACCCGACCCTGGACTGGTCGGTGATCGACTGGCTGCGGTCGATCAGCTCGTTGCCGCTGCTGGTCAAGGGCATCCTGACGGCCTCGGACGCGGAACGGGCGGTACGTGCGGGGGTGGACGGCATCGTGGTCTCCAACCACGGGGGCCGCCAGCTTGACGGTGTCCCCGCGACCTTCGAGGTACTCCCGGAGATCGTGGCGGCGGTGGCGGGCAGTTGCCCGGTCCTGGTCGATGGTGGCATCCGGCGGGGCCGGGACGTGCTGGCCTGCCTGGCGGTGGGGGCCGCCGCGGTGCTCGTGGGTCGGCCAGTCCTCCATGGCCTGGCGGTCGGCGGGCAGGAAGGCGCAGCTCATGTGCTGGGCATTCTCATCGAGGAACTCACCGACGCGATGACCCTCACCGGCACACCTTCGCTGGCCGACATCCATCCCGGCCTCATTGGGCACTGATACGGCTCACCGTGAGTTTTCGGCAGTTGGACAGTGGTTGCCGCAAACTCCGCTAGGTACGGTTGAACCGATACCGCGGCCACTACTTCGGGTCCCGTGTTTAGGAGGTCGGTGATGACGCTCGGAGCTCCGGGCCCCATGATGATCCGCGGGGTGGGTGGTGACCGACCGATTACCCGGCAGCAGATCAGGCCGGGTACAATGCGCCGGATCCTGCCTTATGCCAAGCCTTATCGGTGGCGCCTGGTGCTGCTGCTGGCAGCTGGGTCACTCGAGGCCGCGAGTATTGCGGCCAATCCACTGCTACTCAAGTTCCTCATCGACGACGGCATTTTGAAGGAGAACACCAGGCTGGTCGTCGTAGTCGCCTCGGTCGTCGCGGCACTCGCCCTTCTGGATGCCTTTCTGGGAATCGCTCAGCGGATGCTCTCCGCGCGATTTGGCGAGCAGATAATCTATGATCTGCGGACCCGGGTCTTCGCCCACGTGCAGCGGCAGCCGATCGCCTTCTTCACTCGGGCGCAGACCGGCTCGCTGGTCAGCCGGCTGAACACCGACGTGATCGAGGCGCAGCAGGCGATGTCGCAGTTGCTGACTGTGTTGGTGTCCAGCGCGCTGTCGCTGGTCCTGGTGATAGTCACGATGTTCTACCTGTCATGGGTCGTGACGATAGTCGTGCTCGCGCTCGTCCCGTGCTTCATGCTGCCGGCCCGGGTCGTCGGCCGCAGGCTGCAGCGGTATGCCCGGGAGGGCATGCAGCTCAATGCCGAGATGAGCACGATGATGAACGAGCGCTTCAACGTGGCGGGCGCGATCCTCGTCAAGCTTTACGGCGAGCCCGAGACCGAGAGCAGGCAGTTCGAGGACCGGGCGGCGCGGGTCCGCGATATCAACGTGCGGACCGCCGTCTATGGGCGGGTGTTTTTCGTCGCGATGACGATGGTGGCCTCGCTCGCCACCGCGGCGGTCTATGGCATCGGCGGTGTTCTGGTCATCCACGACGACTTCCAGCTCGGCACCCTTGCCGCCTTCGCGGTCCTGCTCAACCGGCTGTACGGCCCGATCAACCAGCTCTCCAACATCCAGCTCAACGTGCTGACCGCGCTGGTGAGCTTCGACCGGGTCTTCGAGGTGCTCGACCTGCGGCCGCTCGTCGCCGAACGCCCCGGCGCGATCGCGCTGCCGTCCGCCTCGTCGGCCGCGCCGGAGATCGAGTTCGACGAGGTGTCGTTCCGCTACCCAACCGCCGACGAGGTGTCACTCGCCTCGCTCGAATCGATCGCGCTGCCGTCCGCCGAGCGCACCGGGAGCACCGCGATGGTGCTGGATCGGATCAGCTTC
>NZ_MRUJ01000031.1:0-13549 GCF_002099325.1 Frankia sp. KB5
GACGGCGCAGCCCAGCCCCCGGTCCGCCGCCAGCAGCCGCGCCTGCGGGGTGATGGACTGCGCCGCGAGGATGCCGCGCACGGGATGCGGCAACGCCGGGTCGGCCTCCAGGCGGACAAGGTAACGGGTCAGCTGCTCCACCCCGTCGATCTCACCCCTGCGTTTGATCTCGACGGCGACCGTCGAGCCGTCCGCGTCGCGGCACAGCAGGTCGACCGGCCCGATGCCGGTCTCGTACTCGCGGCGCACCAGGGTGAGTCCGGGCGCGATCGCGTCGGGCCGGTCGGCGAGCAGCACCTGCAGATGCGCCTCCACCCCGTCCTTGCGCAGACCCGGGTCGACGCCGAGGTCGTGCGTGGAATCGTGCAGCACCTGTTCGAGGGTGATGACGAGCTGCTCGGCCGCGCGGTTGGTGACCCGCCAGACCCCGTCCGCCTCGGCGATGACGCACGGGGGACTCATCCAGTTGAGCGGCTTGTACGCTCGCCCGTCGGCGTGGATGGAGACGGATCCGTCCGCCTTGACGAGTACCAACCGGACGGCGCTCGGCAGATGTGCGGTGAGCCGACCGACGTAGTCCACGCTGCAGCGAGCGATGACGAGCCGCATGACGTCACGCTATCGCGGCCGTTTCCGGCGCCCGGCGGCGGTGGGACCGCCGCGCACCCGGCGATCGCCTGACGATCACCCGACATCGCCGCCGCGAGCCGCCACGAGGTCGTCCAGAATCCGGCATCGATCCACGTACCGGGCCGACAACCGGGCGGCGTCCTCGGGCGGCAACCGCCTCAGCCTGGCCGGATCGGCGTTGTCCTGTATGTCGGCCCGTTTCACGACGACGGCAAGCGGATCGGCGGCCACCCGGGCGAGATAGTCGGGCACCGGCTCGCCCTCCCGATGGGACAGCGCGTCGACCGCCGCGACGACCGGGGCCGGATAGCCCGCGGCCACGAGATCCGCGAGGGTGGTCTCRCTGTCCTCGACGACGTCGTGCAACACCGCCGCGAGCTGGGCGGCGTGGGCGTCCACCCCGGCGGTGGGAGCCGTGCGCGCGACTGCCGCCATCACGCGCAGCGGATGGCCGATGTACTCCTCACCGACCTTGTCCAGCTGACCGGCGTGCGCCCGGGTGGCCAGGGCGACGGCGTCGTGCAGGGTGGGCGTCGCGGCGCGGTGCGGACCGTCCGCCTCGCCATGACCGGGCCGCGCGTCGTCAATCCTGGTTGAGGGCACAGACCGACCGTACGACGTCGAGGGTGCCCCGGGCTGTCAAGGGTACCCCGGGCCCATGGCGGTGCAGGTCACCCGGTGCAGGGCGGCGGGGAGACCTTCCACAGGGTGATCAGAGCGCTCGGAARCACATCACAGGCCCGCGGGCCGTTGCGGACGATCGTCCAGGGCCCGGCTCCGATCCGCCGCCACACGTGCGGGTCGACCGGCGGCGTGGCCGGCCCTTGGACCTCGATGCGACCGATCGCCCAGTACTCGTCGTGYGCCGCGTCAACGCCCTCGACGGCGCCGAAGTACATCCCGTTCACGATCGTCACCTGCCGGGCGGAGATGGTGGAAGCACCCCCGRCCGCCTTGATCGAGTCGGCGACCGTCCACGACAGCGCGAGCCGCAGGGCATCCGGATCAGGCTCGTCGAGGACCCGCATCTGATGGGCCGTGCCCGGTCGGCGGGCGCCCTCCCACGGGGCGGTCCGCAGCGCGGGGGTCAGCTCCGGGGCGGGCGAGGTGGCGGTCCGAGGCGCATGCACGGTGCCGGACTGCCGGTCCGCGGTCACGTAGCCGATGGCCACGCCGAGCAGGACCGCGACCACGAACGCCACCGGGACCAGGACCGACCGGTACTCGCGCACCCCGGCCAGCCCGGCGGATCGCGCGCTCCGATCRCCGACGGCATTCACCCGCGCGGGCACCTCCACGTCCTGCACGCCTCCGTCCGGCATCACACCCTGCCAAGAGCCGGGCCCGTCACCCGAAAGCAGTACCCGATCAGCAGGTACCCGGCAAGCATGCCGCATCGCGTGTCCGCCCGGCACACGGGCGCGCCTGACATGACGGTGCGCAGCCACCCTGGTTCGTTCCGCTCCGGGCTCCGTCCCGATCGGGACGGAGCCCCTCCTGGCGGACCTAGGTGGTGGTCGAACGGATGAGCCGCCCGGGCAACCCGCTCAGGCGTGGCCGACGTGCACCAGGTCGGCGGCCTCCTCGAACCGCAGCAACCCACCCAGCCGGTCCGCGACGAGCAGGCGTTCAAGCGGGCTCGGCACATCGACCAGCACCATCGAGCGGCCAGCGGCACGGGCTCGGCGAGCGCCGCCAAGCAGCACCCCCAGCGCGGCATGATCGCCGAGCTCCAGGCCCGCGACGTCAACGCGCAGCGGCCCGCTCCCATTGTCGATCGCCGCGTGCAGCAGGCTGCGTAGTGTCCCCACCGTCCGCACATCCACCCGGCCAACCACGCGGGCCGTCTGCGCGCAGCCGGCCCGCGTGTCCCCGGAGCACTCCAGACTCAACACGTTCACGCCGATGTTCATGTGATCTCCCGTCCCGGCCGTCCGGCGCCCCCGCTGTCGTGACGCCGTTGCTACCAGCTATCCGCGCCGATCGCGGGTAGCACTCAGGTGCGGCTCGCCCCGGGCGGACCGCGACGTACCCCCTCGTCTCCATCGAACTGTCGTCGTTCGGCCACAGAGAGGTCGGGCCGGTTACCTCAATGGTGGCAGCGGTTGACGGGCGATGTTTCCTCTGTCGGATTCCGTGGAGGTGTCGAGGCCCGGATCCAGGTCCGTCGCGAGGATGTCTGGGACGATGCAAGGTGGCGTCGAAGAGCGGCACGATCGGAGGTGCGGGATGCCCGCAACGGCCGGGGCACTTCTCCTCGAGCCGCTGATCGCGCTGCTGGCCGTCGGCCTGCTGATGGCGATCGGGCGCTGGGCCCATGCTCCGGCACGGCCGCGGCCGGCCGGTTCCGTCCCCGGCCACGACTTCGGTCTGCTCGTCCCGGTGGCCACCGTGGACACCCCCGCCGAGATCACTCGGCTCCGCGCGGCGCTGTGGGCGCGGGGTATCCGCTCGACCTGGGCCACGGCACCGGCCGGTCCGATTCGCATCGACGCCGCCGGGAACATCATCGCCCGGCCGCGGGACCGCCGCCACKTGCTCGTGTTCGGCACGGACGCGAACCGAGCCGCCCGTGCCCTCGTGAACCTGCTCGGCTCGCGCCAGTCGCCCACCTGACCCCGCCGGCCGGGCCGGCGGGGTCACGATGCCAGCGGGATCAGGCCGATGCCGGTGAAATCAGGCTACGGCGCGGTCGGAGACCCGGCGGATGTCGGCGCCGAGGTCCGTCATGTTCTCGACAAACCGGGYGTATCCCCGGTCGATGTGGTGGACGTCGCTTACCTCGGTGACGCCGTCCGCAACCAGGCCGGCGAGCACGAGACCCGCGCCGGCCCGCACGTCGGAGGCCGTCACCCGGGTGCCGGACAGCCGCGCGGTGGGCCGGACGATGACGTGGTGGCCGTCCGTACGCAGGTCGGCGCCGAGTTTGTGCAGCTCGCGGCAGAAGGCGAACCGGCTGTCGAAGATGTTCTCGGTGATCAGGGAGGTACCCCGGCTAACCGACTCCAACGCGATGATCTGCGGCAGCAGATCAGTCGGAAAGCCGGGGTACGGCAGCGTCACCACGTCGATCGACCGGGGTTGTCCCCGTCCGACGACCCGGAATCCGTCGTCCCGGACGTCGACCTCGGCACCGGCCTGCACCAGCTTCTCTAGGACGATGCTGAGGTGGGCGGCCTGACCGTGCCGGATCAGCACGTCGCCACCGGTCATCAGGGCGCCGATGGCGTACGTGCCGGCGACGATGCGGTCCGCCACCGTCCGGTGTTCCACCGAGGTGAGCTGGTCGACCCCGTCGATGATCAGTGTCGACGATCCCGCRCCGTCGATACGCCCGCCCATCGCCGTCAGCATCGCGCACAGGTCGGCAATCTCGGGTTCCTGGGCGGCATTGTCGATCACCGTCGTCCCCTTGGCGAGAACCCCGGCCATCAACAGGTTCTCGGTGGCGCCCACGCTGGGGAAGTCGAGCCAGATCGAGGCTCCCTGCAGCCTGCCGGAGCAGCGCGCGACGAGGACTCCGGACTCGACGTCAACCAGCGCACCGAGTTTGGTCAGGCCGTTGACATGAATGTCGAGCGCGCGCGATCCGATCGCGTCCCCACCGGGCAGGGCGACCCGCGCCTCCCCACGGCGGGCGACCAGCGGACCGAGCACCGCCACCGACGCCCTGATCTGCCGCACCAGCTCACCATCGGCCGCGACGCCCGGAGCCTGGGGCACCTCAATGCTCAGCCGCCCGCCGGCGGCGTCCCGCTCGACGGTCGCACCGAGCCCCGCCAGCACCTTGGACATCACCGACACGTCCAGGATGTCAGGAACGGCGGACAGCATCGTCCGGCCCGCGGCCAGCAGGCTCGCGGCCATCAGCTTCAATACCGAGTTCTTCGCGCCCGGGACGGCGACCTCGCCGGCCAGCCGGGTACCGCCTGTCACAACGAAGCGCTCCACGAACCTCGATGCTAGGTCCTGGCCTGAAGATCTTCACCGCCACCCGCCGGACCGACCGGCGCAACCCTGCGCGGTCGCCTCATTCCGCTGCGTCGGACGGAAGGACGGACACCCCGTCGTGGGTGCGGATAAACGGCTCGAGCCGTCCGGCCACCGCGTCCGCCACCYGGATTGCGAAAGCCGGCACAAACCGCGTACGGACCTCGTCGATCGACAACCAGCTGACCTCCGTCGCCTCCGCGGTGTCGGAAGCGATGACGCCGGTCGGATGGTGGCAGAGAAACACCATGGCAACCACGCCTAGGGGCATGTTGAGGTACACCCCGGTCAGGCGGACGGGTTCGACGACCGCACCCGTCTCCTCCTCGACCTCACGGCGCAGCCCGGTGTGCAGGGTCTCACCGCGTTCGAGCACCCCACCCGGGATCTGCCAGGCGCCGATGTCCCGGCGGCGGATGCATAGAATCAACCCTTTTTCGTTGAGTGTCACTCCGGCTACGCTCACCGAATGCATATGCGAAACGTACCAATTGCCACGCGGAAGTCCAAGTGAACGGCGGCCTTTCTCAGCGGCTGGCGGAACTGCCCCCAGAGACCGACCCGGGGTTCGGCTCGGCCGCGCGGGCGTTGTTGACCGGGCCCGACGCGACCGACGAGGCCCTCACCGCGGCAGTCGAGAACCCCAATCTAGCGGAGCAGACGCGCTTCAACGCGTTCTACTGCCTGCAGGCTCGGGCCTGGCGCCGCAAGGACCATCGCCGCCATCGGGCCAACACCGATCGATACCAGGCCCGGTTCGGTCGGCATCCGATGTTCTTCTTCATGCAGGCCGAGTATTACGCCTCTCTCGACGGCGATCCGGCAAATCTCGACGCGGCGCTCACGTTCGCGCTCGAGGCGGTGGACCGGCTCGGCGGCGTGCCTGGCGTGCTGCATCTCGCCGCCGAGATTATCGCGGACCGCCACGAACGGGACCCCGACAACGATCCACGCCTACTGCTCGACGCTGAGCGGYACGTCCGGCAGGCCATCGCGCTCAGCGACGGGCATTATGCGCGCTATCATGCCACCCACGCGCGCATCGCGACCCTGCGAGGGGCGTTCGCGTCCGCGCGGGCCAGCATCGCCCGCGCGATCGAGGACGAGGACAGTACGGGCGCCGAATACGCGCTTCGCATCGGCGACTACCAGCTCATCCGGTCCAGGATCCAATACGCGCAGGAGGCTGAGCGGCTGAGCGCACGCCAAGAGGAGGCTTCCCGCGAGCTGCAGCAGATCCGGAGTCAGGTCCTGGAGATCATGGGGTTACTCGCGGCAGTGATCGCCTTCATCACCACCGCCGCGAACGTCGCTGCGGGGCAGCCGGCCCGACCGGCCGCCGGCCTTCTCACCCTCGCTGGCGGCGTGACGTTGCTCGTCTTCTGGGGCTTTCACGTCCTGCTCGTGGGGACCGAACCGGCCCGGCGTCGGGTCGTCGCGGCGGTCGTCGGGACGATACTCGTGGTGGCGGGGTTTCTCATGACGGAGTTCTCATGACCACGGTGGGGGCCAACGGGTGCGTGTGCTGCGGTCCATCAGCCGGTCGGACAAGCTCCACAATGAGGATGCCGCCGGTTCCCGCGCCGATGGCCTGTGGGTGATCGACGGAGCGACGCCGCTGCACGACGATCCGACGATCAGCGGCCGGTCCTCGGCGGCCTGGCTGAGCGGCGCGGCCGACGCCTTCCTCGCCACGGTCCCCTGGCGGGATAGATCCCTGCCCGAGGTGGTGCGGGAGCTGATCGCACATGTCCGCGCCGAGGGACGGCGCCTGGGGCTCGCCGCGGGTCGGTTCCCGACCGCCACGATCGCCCTCGCCCGGCAACGGGGCCCGCTACTCGATCTGTACCTCCTCGGGGACAGCCCGGTGCTGCTCCGTCATCCCGGCGGGGAGGTGGTCAGTTTCACCGATCCCCAGTTCGATGGGGTCGAAGAGGCGCTGCTCGAACCGGTCCGCGCCGAGCTGGCACGCGGCATCGATGTCGCGCAGGCCTACGGACGGGCACACACGATGACCCGCGAACGCCGCCGGCAGCGCAACACCGCGGCCGGGTCCTGGATCCTCGGTGACGTCACCGCTGCCGCCGACCACGCGTTCGTCACCACCATGCCGGTGGAACCCGGCACGGAGCTGGTGGCGCTGTCCGACGGCTACGCCCGGGCCGTCCGTCCCTTCAGCCTGGTCGCCGACGACGCGGCCCTTGTCGACGTGCTCGCCCGCGGCGAACAGGCCATACTGCTGGAACGGCTGCGGGCGGCGGAACGGGCCGACCCGGACTGCTCGCGGTTCCCCCGGTTCGGGATGAGCGACGACGCGACCGCGCTCTACGCCCGGATCTGACAACCCGGCCGCGCGGTCAACGACTGCCTAGAGTGGTCCCCATGGCAGTGCACCTGACTCGGATCTACACCCGCACCGGGGATGACGGTACGACGGCGCTGGGCGACATGTCGCGGGTGGCGAAGACCGATCCGCGGCTGGCCGCCTATGCCGACGTGGATGAGGCGAACGCCGCGATCGGCGTGGCCCTCGCCCTCGGCGGGCTTCCCGACGAGCTGCGGGCGGTGCTCGGCCAGGTCCAGAACGACCTCTTCGACGTCGGCGCGGATCTGTGCACCCCGGTCGACCCGGCGCCGGCCTACCCACCCCTGCGGATCACCGAGGCCTACGTGGAACGGCTCGAGGAGGCGTGTGACCGTTTCAACGCCGGCCTGCCGAAGCTGGCCTCCTTCATTCTTCCGGGAGGGACTGCCGGGGCGGCGCTGCTGCATGTCGCCCGCACGGTCGCCCGCCGGGCGGAACGGTCCGTCTGGGCCCTCCTCGAGGCCGAGCCGGACCGCACCGGCCCGCTGCCGGCCCGCTATCTCAACCGACTGTCGGACCTGCTGTTCATCCTCGCCCGGGTGGCGAACCCCGAGGGGGACGTGCTCTGGCGCCCGGGGGCGCACGCCTGAGACCCGCTCGATACCCGAGGGTCGCCAAGCCAGTCAACCGAATTGATGACTGACGATCATGAGTACCACGGTGCGCGTGAGGTACAGGACGCGGCAACGGGTCGCGGCCATGGCCGCGACCACCGGCCAGCAGATGCAGACGATCATCGGCCAGGCCGGCGAGGCCTACGAGCGCGAGCTGTTCTGGCGCGGCTTCGAGGAGGGGTACGACCGCCTCGCGACCGACTCGCTCGCCTGGGACGAGCTCGGTGCCGAGCGCTCCGCCGAGGCGGGGGGCGCTGCGGGCTGCCCTCCCACGTCGAGCTCGCGCCCGGCGGCACCGGTCTGCGCGAGACAAGCTACGCGAAGGTCGAGGACGTGAAATCGGTGTCCCAGCAGCGCTTTGGTCGCCGGCTCGGCGTCGTGGGTCCCGATCATCTGCTGCGGATGACCGAGGCCCTGCAGTTTCTGATGGGCCTGTAGGGCCCTGTCGCGACCTGTGACGTGACGCGAAAGACGCGTCCCCCGATGCGGAGAACGCGCCCTTGGCCGCGGGAAACTCAGGTCAGCTTCGCGGTCTCGGCGAGGATGCTGACACCCTGGTGTGTCACCGAGATGAAGCCGCCGTCCACCGAGGCCGAGATCTCCCGGCCACCGGTCTTGACCCGGACCGTTCCGCCCGGCGCCAGCAGACCCAGCAGCGGCACATGGCCGGGCAGCACGCCGAGATCACCGTCGGTGGTCCGGGCGACGACCATGTCGGCGTCGCCGGACCACACCTCCTGCTCGGGCGAGACAATCGCCACCCGGATCGGCATTACAGGTTCTCCGCGTTCTTCTCCGCGTCCTCGATGCCACCGCACATGAAGAACGCCTGCTCCGGCAGGTGGTCGAAGTCGCCCTGGGTGAGCCGCTTGAACGAGTCGATCGTCTCGTCGAGCGGGACGAACTTGCCGGGGATGCCGGTGAACTGCTCGGCCACGAAGAACGGCTGCGACAGGAACCGCTGGATCCGCCGCGCCCGGTTGACGAGAATCTTGTCCTCTTCGGAGAGCTCATCGATACCGAGGATGGCGATGATGTCCTGCAGGTCCTTGTAGCGCTGCAGGATCCGCTGCACCTCACGGGCCGTGTCGTAGTGCTCCTGCCCGAGATAGCGCGCGTCCAGGATCCGGGAGTTGGAGTCGAGCGGGCTCACCGCCGGGTAGATACCCAGGTCGGAGATGGCCCGGTCGAGCACGGTGGTGGCGTCGAGGTGGGTGAACGTCGTCGCCGGCGCCGGGTCGGTCAGGTCGTCCGCGGGCACGTAGATGGCCTGCAGCGAGGTGATCGAGTGGCCCCGGGTCGAGGTGATGCGCTCCTGGAGCACACCCATCTCGTCGGCCAGCGTCGGCTGGTAGCCGACGGCGCTGGGCATCCGGCCGAGCAGCGTGGAGACCTCGGATCCGGCCTGGGTGAACCGGAAGATGTTGTCGATGAACAGCAGCACGTCCTGCTTCTGGACGTCCCGGAAGTACTCGGCCATCGTGAGCGCGCCGAGCGCGACCCGCAGCCGGGTACCCGGCGGCTCGTCCATCTGGCCGAACACCAGCGCGGTGTCCTCGATGACGCCGGCCTCGGTCATCTCCAGGAACAGGTCGTTGCCCTCACGGGTACGCTCGCCGACCCCGGCGAACACCGAGACGCCACCGAACTCCTTGGCGACCCGGCGGATCATCTCCTGGATGATGACGGTCTTGCCGACGCCGGCACCGCCGAACAGGCCGATCTTCCCGCCGCGCACGTACGGCGCGAGCAGGTCGATGACCTTGATGCCGGTGGTGAACATCTCGGTCTTCGACTCGAGCTGGTCGAACGCCGGCGCCGACCGGTGGATCGGCCAGTACGTCTCGGCCTCGATCTGCTTCACGTCGAGCGGCGTGCCAAGCACGTTGAACACGTGGCCCTTGGTGGCGTCGCCGACCGGGACCGAGATCGGCGCGCCGGTGTCGTGGACGGGCGCGCCCCGGACGAGACCGTCGGTCTGCTGCATGGAGATGGCCCGCACGGTGTTGTCACCGATGTGCTGGGCGACCTCGAGCGTCAGCGTCAGCGTCTCGTCGCCGATGGTCCGGTCGACCTGCAGTGCCTGGTAGATCTCGGGGAGTTCGTCGGGAGCGAACTCCACGTCGACAACCGGTCCGATGACTCGGGCGACCCGGCCGATCCCCGGGGTCCGGCCCGGTGCCGTGGCCGGCGAGCTGGTGGYGACGGTCATGGCGTCCTCAGTTTCCGATCAATGCCCGCCGCCGCAGCCTCGGRCTCGCGTTCGCTGGCACCTGGGACGGAACGGCCCGCGTCGCGCGCGCTCCGCCTTCGGCGTCGTCCTTCACGTTCTGTTGTCGTCGCTGTCYTCATCGGTTCCGGTCACACGAGTCCGGCCACACGAGTGTGAACCGCCGCCCACCCATATCAGGTTCCCGAAGCCAGAGCGTTGGCGCCACCGACGATCTCGGAGATCTCCTGAGTAATGGCGTCCTGTCGGGCCCGGTTGGCCTGCCGGGTGTATCTCTTGATGAGGTCCTCGGCGTTGTCCGTAGCCGACTTCATGGCCCGCTGTCGCGCCGCCGACTCCGACGCCGCCGACTCGAGCAGCGCCGCATAGAGCCGGCTTTCCACGTAGCGCGGCAGCAACGCGTCGAGCACCCCCTCGGCGGAGGGCTCGAACTCATACTGGGGCAGCGGACCGCCACGCGGCGGTTCGTCGGTCTCGGTGAGCACCATCGGCAGCAACCGGCGGGCGACCGGCGTCTGGGTGATGGCGCTGACGTACTCCGTGTGGACCACGTGGATCTCGTCCACCCCGCCGTTCTCGCTCGTGGCGATGAAGGCCGCGATGAGCGCGTCCGCGACCGACTTGGCGTCCGCGTACGACGGCTGTTCGGAGAAACCGGTGTACTCGCCGCTCATCGCACGTCCCCGGAAGCGGTAGTAGCCCGTTCCCTTGCGGCCCACGACGTGCAGGTCGGTCTCCTTGCCCTCCGAATGCAGCAGCTCGATGAGCTCCCCGGTGCGCCGCAGCGCGTTCGAGCTGTACCCGCCGGCCAACCCCCGGTCGCTGGTGATCACCACGACCGCGGCCCGGGCCGCCCCGGGCCGCTCGGTGGTGAGCGGATGGTCGATCGTGGTCTGCGCCGCGACCGCCTCGATCACCCGGGTGATCTCCTCGGCATAGGGGCGGGCCGCGGCGACCCGCGCCCGCGCCTTGGCGATGCGGGAAGCCGCGATCAGCTCCATCGCTCGGGTGATCTTCTTCGTCGACTGCACCGACCGGATGCGCCGCCGGTACTCACGAAGCTGGCCCGCCATGGATCAGCCCTCGTCGTCTTTGCGCGCCGCGGGCCGGTGCACCGGGATCGACTCCTGCCGCACCAGCCCCGGGTCGAGCGGGCTCGGCGCCGGCTCGTTGACCAACGGCTTGCCGTCGGACAGCGTGAACTGCTTCTTGAACTCCGCGACGGCCGACTCCAGCATGGCGATCGTGTCGTCGCTGAGCTTGCCGGTGGTCACGATCGCGTCGTACACCCCCGGGTAAGACCGGCCGACGAAGTCCAGGAACTCCGACTCGAAGCGACGGATGTCCGCCACGGGCACATCGTCGAGCTTGCCGGTGGTTCCGGCCCAGATCGACACGACCTGGCGCTCGACCGGGAAGGGCTGGCCCTGCGGCTGCTTGAGCAGCTCGACCAGGCGGGCGCCGCRCGCGAGCTGGTCCCGCGAGGCCTTGTCCAGGTCGGAACCGAAGGCCGAGAAYGCCTCGAGCTCGCGGTACTGGGCGAGGTCCAGCCGCAGGCGGCCGGCGACCGACTTCATCGCCTTAACCTGCGCGCTACCGCCGACCCGGGACACCGAGGTGCCGACGTTGATGGCCGGGCGGACACCCTGGTTGAACAGGTCGGACTCCAGGAAGACCTGCCCGTCGGTGATCGAGATGACGTTCGTCGGGATGTAGGCCGAGATGTCGTTGGCCTTCGTCTCGATGATCGGCAGTCCGGTCAGCGAGCCGCCGCCGAGCTCGTCGGAGAGCTTGGCGCAGCGCTCCAGCAGGCGGGAGTGYAGGTAGAAGACGTCACCCGGGTAGGCCTCGCGGCCCGGCGGACGGCGCAGCAGCAGCGAGATCGCGCGGTAGGCCTCGGCCTGCTTGGTCAGGTCGTCAAAGACGATCAGCGCGTGCTGGCCGTTGTACATCCAGTGCTGGGCGATCGCCGAGCCGGTGTAGGGCGCGATGTACTTGAAGCCCGCCGGCTCGTCAGCCGGCGCCGCCACGATCGTGGTGTAGGCCAGCGCGCCGGCCTCCTCCAGAGAGTTCACCACCTCGCGGATTGTCGACTTCTTCTGGCCGATCGCCACGTAGACGCACTTGACCTGCTTCGACGGATCACCAGAGGTCCAGTTGTCCCGCTGGTTGATGATCGCGTCGATGGCCACCGTCGTCTTGCCGGTCTGCCGGTCGCCGATGATCAGCTGGCGCTGACCACGGCCGATGGCCGTCATCGCGTCGATCGCCTTGATACCGGTCTGCAGGGGTTCCTTCACCGGCTGGCGCTGGACGACCGTCGGCGCCTGCAGCTCCAGCTCCCGGGATCCCTCGGCCACGATCTCCCCGAGGCCGTCGATCGGCCGCCCGAGCGGGTCGACGACCCGGCCGAGGAAGYCGTCACCGACGGGAGYGGAGAGGATCTGGYCGGTGCGGCGGACCTCCTGCCCCTCCTCGATGTTCTCGGATTCACCCAGGATGACGGTTCCGATCTCGCCGACCTCGAGGTTCAGCGCGAGACCCAGCACACCGCCGTGGAACTCCAGCAGCTCGTTGGTCATCGTGTGCGGGAGACCCTCGACCCGGGCGATGCCGTCACCGGTGACGACGACCCGRCCGACCTCCTCACGGCCGGCTGAGGTGGCCTGGAAAGAGTCGACGTACTCCCGCAGGGCGTCGCGGATCTCCTCCGGCCGGATGGAGAGCTCAGTCATCGCTTACGTCCTTCGTCCTTCATTGCGGGCAGGGCAGGTCGCCCCGGGTCGGGATGCGGGTCCGCGGTGGTCGCGGCGACGGGGACCGTCACGATCATCGTGGTCACGGTCGCCGCCTATCGGAGCAGGGCCCGGCGGGCGGCGACGAACCGGCGCAGCACGCTGCCGTCCACCACCTCGCCGCCGACCTGGACCACGACACCACCCAGGATGTCGGGGTCGAGATCGACCTGCAGCTGGATCTGGCGGCCAAAGTACCGGCTGATCGCCGCACCCAGACGGGCGACGACTTCGCTACTCAGCGGAACCGCCGTACGGACGATCGCCACCACCCGACCCCGGCGGGCCGCGGCGATCCGGCTGAACTCGGCCAGCCGGCGCTCGACGTCGCCGTGGATCCGGTCGGCCGCCGCCTGCTGGACCAGGCGCACGGTGACCGGGTGCGCCCGGCCGGCGAGCAGCCGGGTGAGCAGCCTGTCCTTGACTGCCGCCGGCGCGGCCGGGTCGGTCAGCGCGAGCGCGAGCGGAGCGTTCTGGTCGAGGATCCGGCCGAACCGGAACAGCTCGTCCTCGACCTCCTCCAGCGCCCCGTCCCGCTCCGCCTCGACGAGCAGCGCCTCGACGCTCAGTTCGAGCAGCGCGTACTGCAGATCGAACGGCCGCGACCAGCGCGCCCCGACCGCCGTGTGCACGATCCGCAGGCTCGCCGGGGCGAGCTGAGTTCCGAACAGCCGGGTGACCAGCTCCGTGCGCGCGGCCACGGGTGCCCCCGGGTCGGTGAGGGCGCGGCGCACGGCCGGCTCCCGGGCGAGGAGCTCGGCGACGGCCCGGAGGTCCTCGGCGATCCGCCCGGCGTCCACCGGGCGGGGCGCGCCCGGTGCCGTCGCGGTTGCCTCGTCGAGCGTCGCCCGCGCGGCCGCCAAGCCGTGCCTGCTGGCTCCCTCCACCGTCAGCCTCCCGGCCTGACCGGTGCGGCCACGGTACC
>NZ_MRUJ01000308.1:0-7501 GCF_002099325.1 Frankia sp. KB5
GGCTCGACCAGGGCCAACAGCGCGGGACGTAGTCCCCGATCGAGATCGGCGGCGCGTTTACGTCCGCCGCCTGGCCGCCGCGCCCGCCCCAGCGGYTCGCCGCCCGCGTCCAGTTCATCGACTCCCGCCGACACGGTGGCCTCCCGGACACCCGCGGCAGCGGCCACCAACCGGATCCCGCCATGTCCGAGCGCCCGCKCCTCGGCGCCCATCAGCAGCCGCCGCTRCCRCTCGTCGAGATGCGGAAAGATYGTCTCGAACTTCGCCGCCAGMAGCTCCMGAGTGACCRCAAACCCACCCATACCAGAGGATCATGCCTCATCCTCAGAACCTACGGGTTATTTTCCCGCAAGCCCTAACGGGGAACTGATCAACGCGCAGCCGTMGGGCCGCATGCCGAGCGCGAGCGCCTTCCGTGGGGCGCTCGGTGGCTCCCCGTGAGTGACCAGGAGACGGTAACGACCTTCGTCGATGCCGAGGACAGCCTTCCACGGCTCGCATCCGGCGCCCGGGGTGCGCGGCAAAGTGCGCGCCAGCTCCGAGGCGCCGTGGGCTGGCAGTGGCAGGGGGATTCCGCCGGCCAGCCAGGTCGCGAACACGTCGACGAGGAAGTCGGCATCCGATCTGGCTGTGAGGGGACGCAGCCGACGGCAGCAGTGATCGAGATTCCGGGACCTGTCGCGAGCCCGCTGGTGCAGTTCGTTGAAGGTAAGCGGGCCTGCAGAGTCGATCACCGCCGGAGCGTCGCGGCGATCAGCCGCGAGGCGATCGAGAACAGCGACAAGCTCGTGCCGCCATGGCCGCGTGCCGCTCACGCGCTTCCGCCTGCGGGGCCGGCGGGGACCGATGGCGGCGTCCAGGTGGATGCGGCGACGCGCTGGAGATCGTCGGTGAGCCATCCGCCGCGCAGGCCCCGTTCGACGGCACCGGGCCGCCGGTCGCCCGCCGGCAAACTGATCCAGCAGCGCAGCAGATGCCGCGCCAGCCGCGGATCGGAATCCGTGTAGGCCGTGCGGGAGTGCAGGACGCAGTGATTGTGCACGATCTGGAGATCACCGGGCTGGAGTTCCATGTCGCAGGCCAGGCGCTCCGCGACCTCGTCCAGGAGGTCGAACGCGGCGAGCGCCCGCGATGACAGGGGTACGCCGGTTATCTTCTGCGTCTCCAGCAGTGTGTGCCGCACGAAGCGAGTACTAAATTGCTCGCGGTGCACGCAGAAGATCGGTGAGATGAACGTCGGTGGGCCGCCAGGGATGTTCCCCCCGGCCATATGGAAGTGAAATGGCTGGTAGAGCTCGGCGACGAGGTCCGGTGCATCCGCCAGCATCGCGTTGTGCACGGCTGCGGCGGAGGCCACACGACTCAGACCACCCCGGTCGGCGGCACGCAAGCACAGCAGAAGGGCCGCGTCGGCGCCGTCGGTGTGGAACCACAGCCGCTCAGCTGTCTGGTGYCCCCGCACCCGACCGTCACCGAGAGTGTGACCGCCGGCGCGAACGTGGCGGATGAGCTGCCCGTCACGGCTCTGCGTCGCGATTCGTCCCAGCTGAGCGGCTACGCCGCGGATCAGTACGAGGCTTTCGTGTTCACTGAGCTCGTCGACCGGAAGGCCTCGGAGCACGGCAAACCCGGGCCCGTTGGTGACGGCCGCAGACAACGCGCCTAGGTGCGTGTTCAGCTGGGACAGAGAGAAATCGTCGTCCGTCAGGTCGCGGTCACGGAAAACGTCCCTGGCTGCCAGCCGTGCACTCGCAGCGCGCACTTCCGCAACCAGATCGGCACGATGGGCGTCATCGATCTGGTGAAGATAGATCTCTGGACGCAGATCCCGACCGATCCAGATCGGCGCATGGTCGGTAGAAAGCTCTACAGGGGAGAAAGTGGAGTCCGTGGGATTCGCCATTGGAGCCCTCCGGATTGAAGGAACTGTGGCAGTTTTCGTGAGATATCTAGCGGTGCGCCTCGGCGGTGATCTCGTCTCCCGCGATCCAGCCGGTTTCGGCGGCGCCGATGATTCCGCCGGTCAGTCCGGGCCCGTCGCCCACGAGATACAGTCCTGGATGGCCAGGGGCTGACATGTCGTCATTGACGGTGAAGCGGGAAGCCCAACGCTCTACCGTCGGCCCGTAAAGGATATTCTCCGGATGGAGGATTTCAGGGCACAGGGCGGAGAGTCGGTGAAGGTATGACTGCAAGATGTGAACGATTTCGGCCGGGAATTCGGTGGTGAAGTCGCCGGGAGTAGCTCTGGGGAGGCTCGGCGAAAAACCGCGTACCGCCCGGCCGGCGGCCACGTCCTCGCGCGAGAGGAAATCGCCGAGACGTTGGCTCATCAGACCGCCGTGGCGGCTGTTGATCCCGGCCACGAGCCCTCGGATATCCGCTGCGCTGAGGCGAAGCCTGCGCCCGGCCGTAGCGATGATGGCACTGTTCGAACGGTTCTCGGCGTGGGTGGAGGTCGCATGCCCGCCCACGAGCAGCAGGCCGTGATAGTCGGCAGGGACCACATTGCCGCCGTAGCACATGCAATGGGTCCGCGCCTCCACCCCGTCGGGTCCGCTCCAGATGACTTTGGGATCAGTAGCGACCTTCAGGAGAGGTGCGAGAAACTCCTTCGCCCCCTCCAGTCGGAAACCGATCTTTGGTTGTGCCGGGTCGCGGCGCAGGTCGAGGGTGCGGCCAACCTCCCCGAGCCACGATGCTCCTACCTTCCCGGGCGCCAGGACTACGTTGACAGCATGGACCCGCTTGAAAACTGGGCCGTCCAGCTCCAGCTCCCACCGGAAATCGCGACGTCCAGACGGGCGAAGGTCCAGACAGGTCGTACGGCAGGCGATAGTAGCATTCTCAGACAAGCGCCTTCTCAGCCGCTTGAGCATCCGCGGAAGCTGGTCGGTTCCTACGTGTCGGACCGGATAGTGAACATATTCCAGGCCGGCGGTCTCGGCCAGTTCCTCCAAACCTTTTGCGGCCTCCGCGTCGGAGCCGTGAAGGTCTGCCCGTTCACCGGAGCGAAGAATCTCATCGATCGCGTGCTGACGCTTCGAGACGAGAGCTGGGGGAAATCTGTGGCTGACGGTGCTCCCGATCCGCGGAGACAGGCACAGCTTCCCGTCGGAGAACAGGCCGGCGCCCCCGAAACCCCTGGTCACGACATCACGTCGATCTCCCGACCGCATGACGCCAACGCGATCGTCCACATCGTCCCCTCCGTCGAGGAGGAGAAGTCCTGGCGCAGGCACATCACTTCGGTGCGCCGCCATTAATCCGCCTGGGCCTGCCCCCACGACGACGGTATGAAACTCGCGCTCATTCATCGTGAATATTAATCCTTTCGGCAAACCGTGCTACGGATCCCCGGGGTGATCAATTGGACCGCTGGGTGCGAGTGAATTGGCGGTGATGAGCCGAAGATCGGCTGAAATCCGGCAACCTTCGATACGGCATATCGGAGCGGAGACTCTCTCCGGCGACTCGTCGGAGCCGATATCGATATTCRCTAAATATTCCAGCCGGAGACGGTGAAGTTTTTCTGYTGCATGTAGAGTTCAATTCCAACGCGAGTGTACGGGTAGGTATTTTCGGGGAGGCTATCGAGCGGGAACCAGGCGATCCTGGCGCACTTGTGGGGTTCGGAATTTAYCGGCTCTCCGTCCCATGACCTGGCGTTAAAGAAGAGTCCGATGCGTGCTTCGCCGTGCTCGTTTCGAAAATGCACGGTTGAGGCGAGAGACAGGTCGTCCCGGGCCAGTAGAATGCCAACCTCTTCGCGGGATTCGCGACATACTGCGGCGACCGCATCCTCATCGGCTTCGAGTTTTCCGCTGGGAAGATTCCACCACCCRTCGGCAAACCCGGTACCGGACCGCAGAGCGAGCAGAACGGTGTCGCCGCGGACGAGCAGGAGCATGACGTCGATGACGCTGCGGTACGTCATGGTGGGTCTCCCTGCGGTCCGAGGTGGTCAGCGGGTGGTCGGGTCGAGGCCGAGCGCGATGAGCTGTTCGGCGATCCAGTCGACTCTCGCGCTGGTGGACATGTTTGGTGGGATGTCGTAAATGTGCTGCCCGACGCTGGCGCAAATGCTGCGAACGACGCGGTCGGCCGCTGGCTGAATGTCGAGGACTTTCGACCGGTAGGGATCACCGATCTGGTGCTGGTCGAACTTGTCGCAGCAGTAGAACACCGCGTCGTAGACGTGCGACCAGGCCCGGCAGAAGGACTCCATGGCGCGCAGGACGGGCCCATGTGGTCCGTCTGGGCCGCCAGGCAGGACCAGCCAGGCGTAGGCGAGGACATTCGCGATGGTCTTGTCGGCGATGATCATCGTGTGTTGGCGGGCGGTGCGCARCTGGCTGGTCAGCTGGGCGGCGAACAGGTCGACCTCGGTCTCCAGGTCGAACTCGCCGCGTCCGTGTACGACGATCTCCTCGATGAACGGGCTGTTGCGCGCGGGTTCGGGGACGCAGGCGACGTGTACGCCGCGTTCCCGGTAGTAGGCGGCGAGCGCGTGGGTGAGCGTGGTCTTGCCGGAGGCATGGGTGCCCTCAACCGCGACAACCAGGCAGTTACGCAGCATCGGCGAGTTCCTTCCAGGACCAGCGGCCGACCGTCGCGTTCGGCGGGACGGTGCGCGGAAACGCGCGCAAGGCCGGATCGGCCCACGTGCCTGACGACGTCATCGGACGGGCGCGGAGCACAGTTCGGTGAATTGGTCCCAAGCGGTCGCTTCGATGACTGCGTCGAGGTGGAGCGCGTTCCACTGGTAGTGGCCGGTGCTCCCCGCGGCGATCAGCGCGATGGCCAGCGCACGCGTGACGAGATGCCGCAGGATCTGCGAGCCCGACCACGATGAGCCGGCCGCGGCCCAGGAAGCACCGAGGGAAAGACCGTGAAGACGACGGACGGCGCACACGTCGGCCAGCGTGGCCAGGGCCGGTTCGCTGGCAGTTTCATACAGGCGCGCCAGACCTGGCTCTGGGGTCTGGCCGTTCCACGCACCTCCCACCGCAGTGATTCCCCGTGTGACCTGTCCGGGGCTGGTGGCGGTCAGGGCCGCGAGTTCGCCGGCGAGCCGGTGGCCGGCGAGGATCGCCGCCTGCCGTCGGGCTTGGACAAGCAGAGCGTCGACCGAGGCCACGACGGCGGCAGTCTCCACCTGAGCTTCGGCTGCGACCGCGTGGAAGCCGAACCGAACTGTCGTGTCGGCGACTTTCAGTGGGCGCGTCTGTGGCAGCGGCAGGTACACGGCGGCGGCGGCCGGTGAGTGGCCTGCCGCGTCGATGGTGAAGGCGGCAAGCAGGGAGGCCCGGTTGGYAAACGGCCGCCGTGCGCCGCCGAACGGGGTGTCGATCCAGTTCAGGTTGGTCGCGTCACGCATGCGTGATCCGCAGCGGATGGTGCGCCGCCGGCGGTCGCTCGGTGCGACTGGCGGAGTGGATCGAGTGCCCGAGGTACTTGGCGTAGTGGTTGCGCTTGAACCGATAGCGTGCCCAGATCGCGGAGATCGGCTCGTTGAGCAGGTTGCCCAACGGTTCGAGTAGATCGGGGGCGTCGTAGACCGGCCAGGCACTCGCCAGCCCTCGTGGGCTGATCACAATCATGTGACCTTCGGTGTCTGGGGTCCAGGTTGTCAGCCGCAACGCTGGCCGCCAGTCGTTCACGGTGCGTAGCTCGGCCAGCCGCTCRAACGCCGCCGTGGCCTCCTSGACSGTGAGGAAYTCGTGGTCGGCGAGRTCGAGSGCGTTSCCCTTSYKYAGYGGSAKRATCAGCTTGAGYTTYCCGGCGTCGAGYACRTCGGCGATCTGGAGSGTGAAYGGCAGYGCCGTCAGCGTCGAGCGGTAGACGACCGCMGACAGCGACAGCGSCAGSCCCGCGTCCTGGAACGCCCGCACCCCTGCCATGACCTTGTCGTAGTCACCGCGGACCCGGTTCGTCGTCGACCGCGGCCCTTCCAGTCCAACGGTGACGAACGTGACCTTGCCGGCCAGGTGATGTGCCTGCTGAAGGCCTCGCGTGGCGTTGGTCGGCAGGCCGATCACCGTGTCAGCGAACATGTCGACGATGTCGACGATGTCGCGGCGAAGCAGCGGCTCGCCGCCGGACAGGTACACCCGGGGYACCCCCACCAGGTTGTCCCGCACCCGCTCCAGYGTGGCCAGGGTGGGATCCGGTTCCTGTAGCGTCTCGGAACAGAACGAGCAGTCGAAGTTGCACCGCTTCGTCACCTGCAGGATCACCGACAGCGGGCCGGATGCGCCTGCGGCGATCGTCTCCAGGTCGCCGAACGCCGCGAGGTTGAAATGGTGACCTTTAGTGAAGACGACAGGTTCGTCAGTGTGGATAAGGTTCTCCGCTTCGTTGGACTGGCGCGCGGGACCGTGGGCAGGCGCGGGTGGGGAATACGTGATCACCGTGTCCTTCTCGATGTAGGCGCGTACGACGACCGGGCCAGATACTCGCAGCCTTCATGGCGGCGGGCTGCCGAACCGATGCTGGACGCGCTCAGCGTCCCAAGCGACMCACGCGTTGGTCATTCCCCACGGAACGAACATCTGATTCGGGTCCGTACGTGGTCGCTGACCTGCCCGAAAGCGCGCTGGCATGCCCTCATGTTCGTCTCGGCTGCGGAGAATCGTTCGGGTGCTCATTGAGCCCAGGCTCACCCGAAGCCCCCGTTTCGCCTGCGAGTGGACGGCTACGGTGGTGCTGGTTCAGTCGGTGGCCGAGATCCCAAGGCCGATCGAGTCGATTCGAGTTCGCGCGCCGCTACCCTGCTGCGACCTCGTGCCGCGAAAATGATCAAGAGGTAGATATATGGCAGGRCGAATTTCAACCTGCTCCGCAAACGAGTTCTCCTCGCGACCTGACAGTGTGAGGGCCCACTTCGACCACAAGGTCGGGGGTAGATCCCGTTTTCAGCGTCCGTTGACAGGGGTGCCTCACACGTTGCCTGGGGTCCACTGCATCGACATGCGCGGATCCTCAATCCGCACGACTTCGAACCCGAGGCGGGTATAGAGGGCCCGTGCGGGATTGTTGACGAAGACGCTGAGCCGGACCGGAACGCCACGCCGCTGAGCCGCCCGAAGGATGCCCTGTAGCAGATGGGTACCAATGCCACGACCTTGCACCTCGGGGAGCAGCGCGATCTCCTCGACGAAGTCGTACTCACTCTGGTGGATGACGCACGCGTAGCCGACGGGTCGACCGCTCTCCTCGACCACGGCAAATGGCAGATCGGCGAACTCCTTGTCGGCGGTTATGCGCTGTTCCGCATCATCCCACCCCGACGTCTGTTCGACGTATGCCCGCAGGGCGGCTCGCCTCACCTCGAAGAAGAACTCTCGATCGCTGCTCAGAGCGGGCCGAACCCGAAGGTCATGGGAACAGGTCATGTCGCAATGCCACTTAGGGCTTGCGGGAAAATAACCCGTAGGTTCTGAGGATGAGGCATGATCCTCTGGTATGGGTGGGTTTGCGGTCACTCGGGAGCTGCTGG
>NZ_MRUJ01000309.1:0-7147 GCF_002099325.1 Frankia sp. KB5
GGCGTGCCGATCGGCTGGGACGGCGTCAACGATGCGGCGGCGTTCGACGCCTTGATACAGGCATACGAACTCGGCGTCAGCCTCTTCGACACCGCCGACGTCTACGGGTTGGGCCGTTCCGAACGGCTGGTCGGTAGGTTGCTCGGCACTGTCGACCGGGCCTCGGTGGTGGTGTGCAGCAAGGTCGGCTACTTCGCGGGCACCAGCCGCCACCCCTACGAGCCGGCGCAGATGCGCCACCAGTTCGATACGACGCTGGCCAACCTTGGCACCGGCTACCTCGACGGCTACTTCTTCCACAGCACCGACTTCGGTGAAGCTGACTGCTACCTGGCCGGCGCGGTCGAGCTGATGAACGAGCTGCGCGAGCAGGGCCTGATCCGCGGTATCGGGATGCGTGCGCCCCACGCCTTCGCCGAGCAGTGGGCCAGCGGCGACGGGCCGAACGTCGCCGCCACCGCTCGGTGGCTACGCCTGTTCGAGACGATCCGGCCGGACGTCGTTACCGTTCGGTACAACCTGCTGAGCCCCCTGTACGCCGCCGACGACACCGACATCTTTATCTTCGCCCGGCGGCACGGCGTCGGGGTTCTGATCAAGCAGGTCCTTGGCCAAGGGCTGTTGCTCGGCAGCCACGGCCTCGATACGTCGCTGACCTTCAGCCCCGGCGACCACCGCACCGCGGACCCGGCGTTTACCCCCGAAGCACGGCGCCGGCTGGCCGCCCGGCTGGCGCCGCTGCGTGCCAGGTTCGGCGATAGCCCCGCGAAATTGGCCCGCTTGGCGCTGCGCTACGCCCTCCAGCATGCGCCCGACGCCGCCGTGCTGGTCGGCTTCCGGAACGCCACCCAGATCCGCGCCAACGTCACATGCCTTGGCGAGCCGCTTTCCTTAGCGGAGATCGCCGAGGTCCGTGCGGCGCTTCACCCACCCACTACCTGATTCGGAAGGACGCCCATGCAGTACATCGAGGTCGAGAAGAAGTTCGCGCTGCCCGAGCCGGCCGCCCTCAAGGCTGCGCTCGAAGGGCTCGGCGCCAAGCCCAGCGCACCGACCCGGCAGGTCGACGCCTACTACAACGCCCCGCACCGGGACTTCCTGGCTCCCGCGGCGGTGTCGGAGTGGCTGCGCATCAGGACCGAGGCGTGCGGCTCGTCGATCAACTTCAAGCGCTGGCACCCGATCGAGGCCGTCATCAAGACGCACGCTGACGAGTACGAGTCCAAGATCGACGACGTCGAGGCCATCCGCCGGCTCCTGGAAGCACTCGATTTCACGCCGCTGGTGACCGTCGACAAGACCCGCGAGGAGTGGAAACTGCCTGAGGTCGAGGTCGTCTTCGACCATGTGGACGGCGCCGGACACTTCGTCGAGTTCGAGTTCAAGGGCGACGCCGAGGACGTCGAAGACGCTACCGCCCAGCTGGAGGCGTTCATCGCTTCCCTCGGGGTGACACTGGGCGAGCCGATCAACCGGGGCTACCCGCACATCCTCCTCGGCCGCGAGCACTGAGCCGCACCCGGGCGCTGGCAAGGGCACCGATCGGTCGTAGGCCGAAGCTCGGCCGACCGGTGCCCTCGTCGCACTTAAGCAGACGGCGCCCGCAACCCCCGCACCAGCTCGCCCGGATCGATCTTCAGCGCCTCGGCCAGCTTCAAGATGTTGTGCAAGCTGATGTTCCGCTTGCCCCGTTCCACCTGCCCCACGAACGTCCAGTGCAGCCCGCAGTCGTCGGCCAGCTGCTCCTGGCTCTTGCCCAGTTCGTGCCGCCGGGCGCGTACACGCTCGCCAAACGTCTGCGCGGCTACTGACAGGGGAGGGGTCGCCATGACGACCCCAACCCCATACGTCTAGCGCCTCTGTGCCCAGAGACCATAGATCCCATGTATATGCGCCCCATGACTTTACGTCTTATTATGGATGTCGTTCCGGCTACCTGGCCGGGGCCGATCAACCGGTGACGGCTTGATCGTTTCGAGGTTCGGTTTGTGATGTTGGGGAGGTGATGACCATGGCGACCCACGGTGGCGACGGCGCGGGCGGTGGGGGCACCGGCGGCTGAGCTGGCCCCTACTGCACCGAGTGGCGCGGTGTTCCCGGTGTACCTGCTTCCGGGACGCCGCGCCATTCGCGTTTCCGGAGCAAGATCGGTCCATGCTATACTGATCTTGTAACTATGAGTCCCCTGCAACGCCTCTACCGCACCAAGCTGGCTCTCCTGGCCGTGGTCCTCACGGTTCTGGGCGTTGCCTTCTTGGCCATCGGCCAGCAGACAGAGGTCATCGCGGCCCTACCGTGGCTGGCATGGCTGCCCTTCTCGGAACTCGGCTCGACCCTCTTCGGCAGCGGTCTGATCGTCGTGGCCTTCGAGTACATCAACGAACGGGACGCCGACGAGCGGGCTAACGAACGCCTCCGCCGTATCCTGCGGGAAGAAGCACCGGCCTTCCGCGACGCGGTGATCGACGGCTTCGCCTTCGCGCCTGAAGCCCTGACGAACGTGGCATCGCCAGAGACCCTTGACCGGGTCGTCCGCAACACCCTGTCCATCCAGCTCGGCGACCCTGCGTTGGCCGACGATTTGTACGCCGATCTTCGCCACCAGGTGACGGCCTCGACCGAGCGCCGCCACGACATGCGGGTCTCAGTCAGCCTCACGCCGTGGACCAAGGGACCATCCGCCGGCGAGGGCAGCATGTTCGTTGCCACCATCCGGCGCGAGTACCGTGTGGCGGCGAACGAGACGACCCGCCGCTTCGCCTGTGTCTCGGACATGGACCAGTACCGCGAACTTCTGCTCGATCCGACGTCAATCGAGGCGTACTACTTCGAGCCGACGGCGGACATCGACGCCGCGTCGCCCGACGCATTCGAGCTGCTTCAGTTCACCGTCGACGGTCGGCCGCGGCCGATCCGCCGGAGCAAACGCCCCGGCGGCCAGTCCTTTACTGTGACTACTAGTGTCCCTGCTGGCGACTCGGCAACCGAGGTCGAGATCGCCTACACCTACCGCGTGCTAGTGCAACAGCACGGACATCTGCTTTACCTCGACTTCGGCGCGCCCTGCAAAGGTGTTGATGTCGATTTTGCCTACGGTGACTGCGGTATTCGGCACGTCAACGTGCTCGACTTCATCGCCGGCTCCCAACCGACCCGTGTGTCCCGGAGTCCAAAGGATGCCCCGCCGACCATATCCGTGCGCTATGACGGTTGGGTTTTCCCGAAGAGCGGGGTGGYGTTCTCGTGGGTGTTGGAGCGGGAGATGGCAGCTCCAGCACCTGCCCGCCGGTCTCGATGAGCACGCAAATCCACTTGACCAGGACGATCAACGGGGGCAGAGTGGGGCGATTTTTACTAATCGGAGGGGTCGCCCGTATCGAGAACCGTTGGGCGTTCCTGCTAGTGGATGTGAATGGGCGACCTGAATAAATCCTCAGGACTCGTGTTACCACTCCGAGGAGATAGTATTGCGAAATTTAGCATTACGTTTATACTAAAGATTAAAATGTAAGGAATTCTTCATGCCCGGAATTGGATCAACGGAACTAGTTATCGTACTTACTATCGCTTTGCTGCTCTTCGGCGGTAAGAGGCTCCCGGAACTCGCTAAGAGTGTGGGAACGTCGATCCGCGAGATTCGCAGCGGCCTCAACGATCTGGCGGACGAAACGGCCAAACCGGACCCACCGGAGAAATTGTAGCGATGCGGGTGGGGGGTAGTCCGGAAGGAATTCTATTTCGCCTGCGCCAGCATTCTATTGCAATGCAGCACGTTGTGCCTTACACTTAAAATAAGCATTAACGAGATTCGCACAGCATGGCACGACTCCCACAACCAGGCTCAGACAATGGCGTTTGGGGAAGTATCCTCAATGACTTTCTGAGTGTCAGTCATGAGGCTGATGGGACGCTAAAACCGTCTGCATTTTCTGCGACTATACCCGATGCTACGGCCAGCGTGAAAGGGATAGTGCAGTTGGCTGGAGATTTGGGCGGAACGGCCACTAATCCAATGGTTCCAGGGCTGGTAGATAAGGCGGTCAAGGCCAATCTTACTTTCAACGTCCGCGATTATGGCGCAGCCGGTAATGATACTGCAGATGACACTGTCGCTATTCAGGCTTGTATCGCAGCGGCCGGTAGTTACGGTACGGTATATTTTCCTGCCGGCACGTACAAGATTACCGACACGCTCTATATAAGGTCAAGAACAACATGGTTCGGCGATGGGCCGGGTTCCGTTATACACCAAGCTGGCAGCGGCAAAACAATCATTGCCTCCTACAATCACCTTTCCGCCAATGATGCCGGGCCAGAGGGCCGTACTTCAATCAACTCGCTTCGCCTGGATGGCGGTGGCGTGTCGTCGCACGRCATTGTCTTGCGCGACTACTTTAGTAATGTTCAGAATGTCGAGGTAACCGATGTCGTGGGTATCGGATTTAAGCTTACGGTCCAAAATAGTGACAGCGTAACCTTACCGGGGAGTTCTACCTTGGTGGAAAACCGTTTTGCCAATTGTACCRCACGGCGCTGTACGCAGTATGGTTTTTGGCTGGGCGAGCCCGACAATAACAAACTGACCGACGGCCACTTGATAGACTGCAACGTGGAGGGCTTTTCGGGGAGCAACGTTACCGGACATGTTTACATTGGCGCCAGTGCCGGTTGGAAAATAGATGGCATTCATACCTATTACAGTACTACCGATTATGGCGTGCAGGCCCACTCGGCCTACAATACATTTATCTCCAGCGTATACGTAGAGAATTTTGGCCTGGCAGCTCTAGCCTTAACAAACGCCCAACAATCCATAAGTGTACAGGGCTTGGCCTGCGTAGCACCAAATTACGGCGCACCGGCGGCCGTTCTAATAACCAAGCATCCCTCGTACAGTTCAGTATATGTTGATGTCAGTGACGTGCATGTTAATCAAGAAAATAGCATTACGACCGCTGTTGTTAGTAGCAACAGCACGGCAGTCGCGGTGAGAGTTAACGGCTATAGTTTTGTTGGAGCTGGGGCGGGCAATGGCGTTCTGGCAAGCGGCAGCGGCGCAGCGGCAGTAACGGTGGTCGGCGGCTCATCTACTCTGGATGGCCTGAGTGATGTGGTAATTAGTTCGCCCGCAAACAATCAGGTATTAACCTACAACTCAAGCACCAGTAAATGGGCAAACTCGGCCGCAACTGGCGGCTCAAGCCCTTACGTGAACGTCCAGAGCGCTGGCGCAACCGGTAATGGAACCACCGACGACACTGCCGCAATCCAGGCGGCGATCGACGGTTCAGTAGCAGGCAGTACTATTTATTTTCCGCCCGGCACTTACCTGGTGTCGAGCGAAATTCGTATTCGCGATGAACGTCGCTATCTCGGTTCGCATTTCCGTAAAACTATTATCAAGCAAGCCAATGGTGCGACGTCTATGCGTGCTGTTCTAGTAGATGCCGGCTGGGCCGCCAATAACACGTTTTCCTCAACCATGCATACCGTTGAGAACATTACTATCGACGGCAACAAGACCAATAACTCTGGCGCCAATACTGATGGCCTACTTCTGATGTCGTATCAGTCGGTAGTGYGTAACGTGTATGTTATCAACGCTACTGGTAACGGATTCCGACACACTGACCGCAACTCTGCCGGCACATCTATCAGTAACACGGCTAATGAAGTCCGCTACGAATATAACCATGCTATCACCTGCGACGGCCACGGCTTTCACGTTGATGACGCTGGCAATAAATTGACCGACGGGTTTTTGGTAGGCAATATTGYCAACTCGTGCGGCAAGCACGGGATTTACAATACCCGTGCGGCCGGTTGGCTAATCGAGGGAAACCATGTCTACGTCGGAGCCGGATACGGGTGGTTCGGTATTTGGGCGACCAATGCGTTCGCCACCCGCATCATTGGGAACTATGTCGATGACTATGGGCGCTCCGCGACCACCGGTTTCTATTGTGGTATTCGTATTGATCAAATTTCCAGCCGGGCGTCGGTAGTATYGGGGAACAACATCTTTTGCTCAGAAGAGGTGGCCGGAACGACATACAGGCACATTATGGTGGCCGTGGGCAGTGGCGTTTCGGGCTGCCGTGCCGTGGTAACCGGCAACACCGTTGCCGGCGTATCGGCGAGCAACGGCACGGGCGTATTCGTCAGTGTCAGCTCTGGAAGTGTCTTGAACCTGACGCTAGACGATAATCAAATAGATGCCGTGAATACTGAATACACAACCAGTGGCACTGGGAACATCACCGTATCGTCGCGTACTCTTGGTAATAAGACTGTGCAAGGCGCTCTGGCCGCCCAAGGTACCCTAAGCGGGCCAAACTTGCCCGTCACTACCGCCAAGGGAGATCTTGTAGTGGGAACCGTTGCTGGAGCGGCCTCGCTGGTAGGCCTGGGCACTGACGCCTATGTGCTGACGGCCGACTCCACGCAGCCTAGCGGCGTTAAATGGGCGGCGGCTCCCGGCGCTGGCGGYGGTGCAGCGGTAGGCTCCGAGATACCCCAACCCCTCGGAACACCATCGGCCGGTACGGCCACAACTTCCAGCCGTGAAGATCATGTTCATGCCCGTCCTGGCATTTGGCTGCCGCCTGACCATGGATATGTCGCTTGGGCCTATGATCCGAATTTGGGCAATCAGACTCGTACTTTGACTGCTGGACAGATGCAGTTCGTGGCTCTCAAGATTCCGCAGAATGCCAATATTAGTATTATTACGGTATTTTTGACATCCGGCGGCAGTACCCTGACTAACAGTTATGTGGCTCTCTACCAAGGAAACAGCCTGTTGGTTCAGTCATCCGATCAGTCTACCTCATGGCAGTCGTCCGGCCCAAAAGCGGTGAGTATAAGCTCGACTGCGGTGACTGCCGGCACGTTACTGGTGGCGATCTGGATTGGGAGTCTTAGCACCAGCCCTAACTTTATTTCCGGCCAGATCCAGTCGGGTTCGTTGGCAAATATCGGCCTTAGCGCTCCTGGGCTCAACCAGCCTAATGGAAGATATATCTCGGGCGGGAGTGGGGTAGGCGCTACGCCGCCGTCCAGCCTTACTTCATCCGGCTATACGTTTGCGAACAGCAACTTTACGACCTGGGTGGGGCTAGCATAGTCGCATAAGAAAGAGCGGTCG
>NZ_MRUJ01000310.1:0-7172 GCF_002099325.1 Frankia sp. KB5
ATGCCCCCGACACCAACCCGGACGAGTGGGTCTGGAACAACGTGAAGACCGCACAGATCGGCCGAAAAATGATTACATCGGTCTCGGATCTTTACTCCAACGCCCTCACCGCACTTCGCAGGCTCCAGGAGAACTCTGCGCTTGTCATYGGCTTCTTCGGTGACCCCCACCTCGCCTACATCGGCTGGTAGTGAGTCCAGATACTTTCATTCCCCTTAGTACGACGAACTCGACGTCGAGGCCGATTCTCACCCGATACTGTCGCCTGTTCTCACCGAGCTCGCCCGCGCCATCTGACCGCCCGGGCGGCCAGAGCCTCGTATGCCCTACCCCTCACAACGCAACAGCCCCATGCCGAGGCCATGCCAGGGTGACGCGCTCGATGTCAATGTGGATGCCTGCGCCTGCGACGATGTCTCTGCCGAGGGCCGCGACGATGCCGTCTGCGATGGCACCAGCCCGGACCRTCGGTGCGCATGAATCGTATGCCCMGCCCCGTCCCACCAGCCGCGTCCGATGAACTTGGGCGCAGCTGCCCGTCATCCTCGGCCGCGGTAGCCCCCGGGACAGGCTGCCCGGATGGTGTCCAGTGAGGGGATCGGTGTTCAAACGGTGCGGCTGCCGCGATCCCCAGACAGGCAAGGATTACGGCGCCCGGTGTCCGAAACTGCCCCGGTCGGACCACGGTTCCTGGTTGTACATACACGACGTCCCACCCGGTCCCAATGGGCGGCGGCGGCGCACCACCGGCGGACCGTTCGAGACCGAGACGGAGGCCGAGGTCGCGTTGACCGGTTCCCTGGCCGAACTCCATGGCGGTGGGCGGCCCGACGACACCGGGCTCACCGTCGCCCGCTACCTCGACGACTGGCTCGATGGAAAGGCGAGTCTCGCCGCGTCCACCCGCCGCTCGTATGAGGAGCACGTCCGCCTCTATCTCAAACCCGGCCTGGGACACCTCAGACTCGCTGACCTGCGCGACCACCACATCGAACAGCTCTACGCCGCCATGCGGCTCATCGGCCGGGATCTGCACGGCAGGAAACGCTCACCCCTGCTCGTCCGCCTCCTCGAAGTCCGCAAAGACGACCCCAACCACCGCCGGCCCCTCAGCGCCTCCCGGCTACGCCGGGTGCACGCCACCACCATGAGCGCGCTCAACAGCGCCGTGAAACGTAAGAAACTTGGCGTCAATCCGGCCGAACACGTCGAACTACCCAAGGCCCGCAAGCCCCGACCGCTCGTCTGGACCGCACCGCGGATCGCCGCCTGGGAACGCACCGGTAAACGGCCCTCCCCCGTCATGGTCTGGACCCCGCAGCAGGCCGGTGCCTTCCTCGACTTCACCGTCGCCGACCGCCTTTACCCACTGTGGCATCTCATCGCCCACCGCGCCCTACGTCGCGGTGAAGCCGTCGCCCTCGGCTGGACCGAAATCGACATCGACGACGACAGTATCTACATCCTCGACAACCTCCCCGGATCCGTTTCCGGCGCCGACGACAACCTCGACCTGGACGGCGACGAATACACCGAACCCAAAAGCGACGCCGGCTACCGTACTGTCAGCCTGGACCCGGCTACAAAAAACGTCCTCACCACCTGGCAGGCGCGCCAAGACGAGGAACGCGCCGCTTACGGTAAGGCCTGGGTCGACAGCGGACGGATGTTCACTCATCCCGATGGCAGCAGGCTCACCCCCAACGGCGTCTCGCAACGCTTCGAACGGCTCATCACCCGATTCGCCACCATCCGCCATGAGCACGCCGAACACAGCTGGACCGTCGACCAGCTCGCCGCCCGGCATTTCATGCCCGAAGACGCCATTCAGACCGCGCTCGCCTTCGGCCCCCTGCCCCCGATCCGACTGCACGACCTGAGGCACACCGCCGCCAGCCTCACCTACCGGGCCACCAAGGACCTCAAGGTCGTCTCCGAACTCCTCGGACACTCCTCCGTCCACTTCACCGGCGACGTCTACACCTCGGTCTTCGCCGACGCGGATCGCGCCGCGGCCAAAGCCGCCGCCGACATCGTCCCCCGCCGACACCCACCCGGCCAGGTGGAACCCGACAGCTTGGACGACCCCACACCACCCCCCGCCAACGGACCTGGCCTCGACCTGTAGGACACCCCGGGTCAGGTTCGCAGCAAACTCCGGTCGCACCGACCGCATCGGCTCTTGATCCACCAGCAGCGCGGGAGACCACACCAACCGCGCACGGTCAAGATCGGTCAAACAGCCGGTAGACCAGGCCATCCCCACGACCGCGGCGGGGCCGCCGAGGGCCACCAAGAGCTCGTCCGCATCGACCGGCACCGAGGCACCCTCACCAGCCACGGCCACTCTCCGCAACCAGCGGAGGAGGCTCGGAAAATGGTTGCGGTCGCAACGTCACCAGCACGTCACCACCAGGGCCCGTTGTTGATCTCCACGGCCACCTGGCCGCTGCAAAAGGCCAGGTCAGGAGGGGTGGGGCGGGTGGGGCTCGAACCCACGACCGACGGATTAGCAATCCCATTGATTCGTTATCCGTCGCTACTCGCGAAAACATGCTGATACCTGCGGATTATGCTTGCAGGCAAGCATCGTCATTTGCCGCCATTCACCCTTATTGATCACTCAAAGTACGGGGTAAGTACGGGACGATCAGGCTAGTATGAGGGCGTTCGTTCCACTCCCGAAGGATGCGGCGGTGTGGCATGGCTCGTCCCAGTCTAGATCTCGGTGTCGGCGGAAAGATCTTCTACAGCGCCACGGCGAAGGGCTCCCGGRCACGCTGCTTCTACCGCGACCATGACGGGGTACGCCGCGAAGTCGAACGCGGCGGCACCTCCAAGGCGGCGGCCACACGGGCACTGAAACTCGCGCTGCGTGACCGGCTGCGGGTCGCGGTCGGCGACGGCGACATCACACCGGAGACGACTATGAAGGTCCTCGGTGAGGCGTGGTTTGCCGAACAGCAGAAGAAAGACCGCTCTCCCAACACCCTCGCGGCCTACCGCACCACCCTCGACCGGCACGTCTACCCCGCACTCGGCGGAGTGAAGGCCCGACAGGTCACGGTCGGAACCGCGGACCGGTTTTTCAGCGCGGTCACGACCAAAAGCGGCCCAGGTGCGGCGCGGATCGCGCGAACAGTGCTGTCCGGCATGTGCGCGATGGCCGCCCGGCTCGACGCAATGGACCGCAACGTGGTCCGCGACGCCGGGCAGATCACCCGACCGGAACCGAAGCCGGTATCCAAGGCGCTCGGCGCAGCCCAACTGCGGCAGTTGCGGGCGCTGCTCACCTACGACGAACGGGCGCGGCGCCGCGACATCCCCGATCTTGTGGACATGCTCATCGCCACCGGCGCGCGCATCGGGGAGGTATGCGGGATCGTCTGGGACGCGGTCGACCTGGACGCGGGCACCGTGGAAATCCGGTCCACCGTGGTGCGGATTACCGGCCAGGGTCTGATCAACAAGCCTCGTCCGAAGTCGAAGGCGGGCCACCGGCTGTTGCTACTCCCGGCCTGGGCCGTGGCCATGCTGCGCACCCGCCACCACGGACAGAACAGTGACGAGGTGGTGTTCCCCGCGCAGATGGGCGGCCTACGCGACCCGAGTAACACTCAGGCCGACATCCGCGACGCCGTGAACGATGCCGGCTTCCCCGGCCTGACGTCCCACCTGTTCGGCCGCAGGTCCGTTGCCACCCTCCTCGATGGGGATGGGCATACCCCCCGCCAGATCGCCGATGTCCTCGGCCACGCCAACCCGTCCATCACCCTGTCCACCTACATGGGCCGGAAGGTCTCGAACCCCGGCGCGGCGGAAACCCTCGCGGTCCTGGCCATATGACCCCAACCGCTAATCTGGAGCCCTTCGGTCTCCGCGGGCCGTCCACCGTCCCGACCGCGTACACCCGCCCGATCCATGCCGTGAAGATGCCAGAGCCCTTTGTGAGGGAATCTTATGTGTTCACAACCTAAAGCGAATTAGCGATGATGTAGGTACACAACAAAGCGGCCCGGAACGGTGCGCCAACACCGCAACCCGGGCCTGAGCCCCGAACCCCTGCGACCACAGGAGTACGTGACCTATGGCCATCATGCCACCACCACATGACGGGTGGACACCCACCATCAACCCGATGATCACAATCGTTCCGTCGTACCGTCCGATTGCGGTCGACGTCCACACGTGGGACGGGCACGACGGGATGAAGCTCGAAGCTGTGCTGATGTTGCCGGGCCTCGACCTGCGTCTGATCGACGGTGTGAGCGATGTGAACGCGGCTGCCTACTGGCTGCAAGTGGCTCAAGCCGTGCTACTGGCGGCGGGACGCCTGCTCCGGCGTGCCCAGACCCCGATACCGGACGATGAGCTAGCTGCCCAGACTCACGCGTTGGGTCCGCTGGTGCGTCTACTCGGCCTGTTCCAAACCCCCCGGATGTCACCGGATGACTACGCCCATCTCTACACGCTGCTACGCACGGTAGACGACGCGATGACCGCTCGYCGTGCCGCGCTGCCCACCGAGAACGCCCCGACCGACAATGGAGCGGGGCAGACCTGGGCGACGATCGCCTGTGCGGCGCTCGACGCTGCGATGCGGGCGTACGGGACGACGGAGGATGTATCCGGCGACGAAACCCCGCCCGACCGCGGCCCACGCCGCGACGTGATGCACCTACTGTGGTCTCTGACACACATGGCTAAGGACACAGACACGACCCTCGACGAACTTGACACCATGAATCGTCTACTTCAGACCGTTCAACAAACGGTAATCCTCGGTCAGCAGCCCTAGGCCGCGTCTGTCCTGGGTAGCTGCCACACCCGGCGGCTACCCAGGACCCGGGTCCGTAGTCCTGGCCCCCGGTGAGCTSCGCTGGCTCTCGTCACTCGACCGGTTTCAGTGACCATCCTTGACGCCTGACCCGGGTTGCTCCGTGGGCAAGCCTGCTCGTMCTGCGGGTGCGCTCTGCGCACTCGTGGGGCGAGTGGGCGCGGCAGCACTGCTTCTAACCCACACCCCTCGACCGGTGACATTCCCTGATCTCCTCGACGCTCCGAACGGGTGGCCGGGCCGACGCGCCCGGGTGGGGTGCCGACCGAAGGGAGGCGGGGCCCCGCCCGGCGCGCGGCGGGTCCGGACGGGTCCTGTTCGGCGCGGCGCGTGCGGCACATGTGACACGAACCACCCGGCGCCCCGAAGGGGCGCCCTTGAGGAAGTACAGAACATTAGCGACGATCAAACATCGTTGCTGTTTATGCAGGTTATCCGGTTAGACGAGGTCGATGGGCCTGTTGCGGCTGATCCGCCAGGTGTGGGCCTCGTCGGCCAATGATCGAATCGCGGGATAGTCGCGGTCAGTCACGGCGAGGACGACGTTGACCCGGCTTGCGATGTGAGCGGTCTGGAACGGGCCAGCGAGACGCAAACTTTCGCGGGCAAGTGCGGCCACCCTGTCAAGATCCGGTGACTTGCTCCGTGCAACGGCTACTGCCTCATCCGCGCGGAACACGGACGTCCGTGAGCTACTGCCCTGCTCGATGGCGGGTCGGACGTCGGCCGTTACCTCCATGAAGCGGCCTATCTCGCCAAGGCGGGAATACACTCGGCCGACGTCGAGAGAGAAGATCGGCAATCCGATGCTGGTAAGGCTGTCAACGACGGTACGATGATCCTCTCGCGGGCCGCGCTCGTCTGGAGTCAGCCTGCTAACGATGCTTTCGGCCTCGCTGACGGCCGCGTCAACTCCTCGGATGTCGCCATGGGCGGCGCGGGCCCCGGCAAGRCTGCCCACCAGCAAGATAGCCCGTTGTGGTCCGCTGGGTGCGTGGCGCAGGCCGTCGAGCGCGTACTGTTCGGCTCCGGCGGGGTTGCCGGCGTAGTCCTCGATGGTGGCCTGCATGAAGCGCGTCCAGGCGATCAACTGATTGTCTTCGAGGAGTTCGCCTCTGCGGTGGGCTTCCCGCAAGGACAGCCGGGCGTCGGTGGTGTGTCCGGCGTTGTTCTCCAGCCATCCGCGGATGCCGGTGGCGACACCGGATACGCGCCAGACCCGGGCCTGGTCGGCGGGCCGTAGCGGGTATTGGGCGGTGATGGCGTCGGTGAGCTGCTGCAACGCGATGGCCCGGCGCAATGTCTCGGCGGGGGGATGGTGCAGGTAGTCGGCCACCACGGCCTGTAGGGCCCCTTCGGCCGCGGATGCCGCGCCGCTGCCGGCGGTGGCGCGTTCCAGGATGGCCAACCTGTYGGCGGGCGCGATCATCGCTGCGGCTGTGCCGGTGGCGGTGAGTCCTATGGCTGCGGCGGTGAGGCTGAGTAGGTCTCTGCGGTTCGCGGTCTCCACCCCCTCGGTCTGCGGCGTGGGCTGGTGTTGTGAGGGTATCCCGGCTAGCGGTGGTGTAACAGACCCCGCATGATCGTCTTTGTGTTCGTGGGGGTAGGGGTAGCGGAATCCGAGTTCGGGTTCGCTGGCCTGGAAAAAGTGGCAGTAAGCCGCCTGGTAGGACGTGCCGGGGAAGTTGACGCCCCGCTCGTGCTTGCTGATCATCTCGGGGCCGGCGGCCGGTGGGGTGAACCCCGCTTCCTTGGCCACGACAGGGTCAATGTTGGCGATCTTGTCGGCGAGGGCGGCCCGGCTCAGTCCGAGTTGTTCGCGGTGGCGGCGTAGCTGGCCGGGGTTCCATCCCGGGTGTGTGCTGGGCTGAGGGGGCATGACGTCTCGCTTCCCTGGTTACCGGATTTCCCGGGAGAAAGCGTAGCCGGATGCTTACTGCTATCCGGTGATGTCGGTGGGCCTTGTCTGGCGTGTTTCCTGGTGGACCACATGTTTTCTGATCGTTTGCCGGATGAATACCTGATCGTTTGCCGTTCGGCTGCCGGTTCGGGCGCGGGAACGGTCGTCTAGGTGAGCACGGCTGTCCGGCATCGATAACCGTCTGTTTGCTCTCGATGCCTCCGGCTTGACGCGGTGGACTTCTCGGCGGCGGTTCCTGCCGGGTTGGCCTTCGTGTCCTCGGCGGGCGCCGTGAACGGTTCCGGGCGGGCTGTTCCACGCAGGTGGGGCCTGCCCGGGGCCACCTTGTGATCACGAGACGAGGGGGGTCCTGGCCGTGGGCCGGTGGGAGGACGAGCATTTTGCCCGGTTGGAGTGTGAGGTGCCGGTGCGGGG
>NZ_MRUJ01000311.1:0-7186 GCF_002099325.1 Frankia sp. KB5
GTCAAGCAGCAGGCGTTCGTTGCGGGCGGTCAGCGAGCCGCCCGCAACGACGAGGGGGCGGCGATCGAGCCCCATTACCTCGTCCAGCAGCGTGGTCATCAGATCATGCTGGCCAAACGTCGCTGAGACGCCGAGTACGTCCACGCCACCGGCCGCAACCCGTCCGAGGATGTCATCCAGAGTGACACCAAGCTGCATGTCCATTAGCTCGACCTGGCCCAACAGCGTGGAGCGCGCAGCACGGGCAAGGTCGGAAATCGCGAGGGGGAAGCGGGGAAGCGGAAAGTATTCCGGATGGTAGAGGGAGGCAAGAAGTAGACGCGGGCTGAGCAGCCGGCGCCTACCCTCCACCGTGACATCGACGCGGGACAGCCACTCGTCGGGTGCGGCCACCTGCAGGTGGCCGGCGGTCCACTCCGGCCAGACCCGCGTGCCGTGGGGCCTGCCGGAGAGGTCGGCGGCCGTCCACGATCCTCCCGGCTCGTTCTCAATGAGCACCAGGCGCCGATCCAGCGTGCCGGTCACGATGACCAGCCGATCGTCCCCGATATGGTCACTCAAGGCGTTACGAATCGCCGCTGGCTCGGCCAGCGGAACCGCATGGAAGAGATCGTCGGGCACCATTCTAGCGGTCGCGCTTACGGCAGCGCGGATCAGCCGGTCGTGGGGGGACAGCAGTAATTCGCRCATGGGGAACCTTCACCAGCGAGTGGGCGAACGCGGATAGCAATGGTCGATCAGGTGCTGAAAGTAGGTGGATCGGCTCGCGACTCAGTCAATGCCGGTGCGGCGCGAATACCGTTCCCCTTGAGAGCAAGCACTCGTGCGCTCAGCAGCTGCACTTCCATTTCGATCGCCCGGCGTACGACAGGCCACGACGACAGATGGTCCAGAGTCGGCACGACGAGCCAGGAACCCTCGTGCTGGCGCAGTCTTTCCAGTAGGACGGTTAGTCCGGGYCGGATGAGACGGCCCGGCGGCATATTGCGGTCCACGTAGATCTCAGCCAGCGCCAAGCCCTCGGCCTCAGCACGAACCGTGATCGCGTCATGCAGCCGCGAGATTTCGGCCTCGTCGTCGTGCTGCAAGCTTATATACCCGAATGCTTTCGGTCGCTGCATTACCTTCCACCATTCGTGACAGAGGTTGGCAAGCCGGTCGGGTATCGTGAGCGTGATGTGGCGGCGCGAGGGGTCGTGATTCACGTTCACCGGTGGCGCTCCGCTGCGGACACCCAGTCGTCCAGAGCACGGAGCCGGTCCGCGACTCGTTGCAGCACTGCAGGGTCGTCGGTGAAGGTGACCGGTAGGGCCTCGATCGGCCAGGTATTCCACTGCACCGCGGATTCGCGCCGGGGCAGAGAATGCGTCATGTCGGTCGGATCGGCCACGGGCTGTGGTGCGGGCAGGTCAAGCTCGGCCCACACAACCTTGCCGCCGGTTTTCGGAAAGTAATACGACCATCGTTTAACGAGCGCCGCAACCAGCAGCAAACCCCGGCCGCTTTCGGCCTCGAGGTGCTGCTCTTGGAGTACCGGTGACGCGGAGCTTTCGTCCCACACTTCGAGCAGCAAGTTCATACCATTCGCGGTAACGCGAAGCGCCGTCACAGCATGCGGATCGTCAGACTTGCTGTCGTGCCCGGAGTTTTTTACGGCATTCGTCATCAGCTCCGACACAACCAGCTCGACAACTTCAACGACCTCAGGCAGATCCCAGTCCCGGACCACCCACGCAGCGTGTCGCCGAGCTTCTCCGACTGCCTCCACCGTGCCGGAAAAACGCCGGACGAATACCCGAGTCGTGACCCGAAGACTTTGAGTGGGCATTAGTCGCGACCACCTATCAGACCGCTGAGGGAGTTTCGCCTGCCCCCAACACCGTGCGAGTCGCGCGGCGCACTCATCGGTGACGATCTCCTTCCGCCTCTTGCACTCGCCTTTCACGTAGTTCTCTGCTAAGCGAGCACCCGGAGCCGGGGAGCGGGGGGTGTGAACAACGGGCTCGACCCGGCCCCGGGGCCTGGTGACACTTCACCGCAAGGGGCGTCAATCCGGTTAGCCGTCCAGCCCGGGATGTCAAGGGGAGGATTGAAGGGATTGATCGTTCTGAACGTTTGGGGGTTGCGTCACACACCCGTCGCCCTGCGTGCCATGATGGATCACCGCTAGGCGGAGGGGATCTTCGGACATGCCGGAACCAAACGTGCAGTTCCGGGCGGCGCGGGTACGGCGCGAGTCGCCCGAGTGGCCAGGCGAGCCACTGTCCCGCAAGGAACTGGCCGCGCTGGTCAACGCCTGGATCTTCGACCGCCACCAGCGGGAGACCGCCATTGACGCCAACTACATCGGCAAGCTGGAACGCGGCCTGATCCGCTGGCCCGACGCCCTCTACCGCGAGGGCTTCCGGGCAGTACTGGGGGAAGGGCAAGATCGGGCGCTCGGCTTCCGTCGGCCCCGGCGTACATCAAGGACAATCGAAGACGTGAACCGCCAGGACTTCCTCCGAGCGACGGCCGGCGTCAGTGCGTTGGTAGTCACCGGGTCGCTCAGTGACCTCGCCATCCTCAGCCAACCGTCCGTCCCGTCTACCGTCGGCCAAGCCGAGATCGATCAGCTCCGGACCGCCGCCCGGATCTTCGGCAACGTTGATCACACCTACGGCGGCGGGATGGTCCGACAGGCTGTCGGCGGCCAGCTCCGCTACGCCGTCGAACTGCTCAGCGCCCCCTGTCCGCAGCACCTGCGCGACGATCTGTTCGCCGCGGTCGGCTTCCTCGGCCACACGGCCGGAGCCATGGCCTTTGACGCCTACGCGCACGAGGACGCTCGGCGGATGTTCTCGCTGGCGCTGTCCTGCGCCGAGGAGTCCGGTAACTGGCACCTACGGGCCAAGGTGCTCTCGACCATGGCTCGTCAGGCCATCTGGCGCGGCGACCCCGACATGGGCCTGACGTTGATCGACGTCGGCTTCATCCGCAGCGAACGGCTCACGCCGACCGAACGCGCCATGCTCTACACCGGCCGGGCACGCGCGAACGCCAAGCTGGGCCGAGTACCGGAGTCGCTTCGCGCTGTCGGCATGGCCGACGCCGAGTTTGCCCACGCCAACCCGACCAACGACCCCGCGTGGATGGTGTACTACGACACCGCTCAGCACGTCGGCGATACCGGCCACGCGCTGTTCGACCTCGCCACGCTGGACAGTCGGTACGCCCCCGAAGCTGCCACGCGTCTCGGTGGGGCTGTAAAGGGCCACTCGGCCACCTACGCCCGGTCACGAGCGCTCAGCCAGATCAAGTTGGCGTCGTTGACGATGACGACCGGCGACCCTCACGAAGCCGCCCTGATCGGCGGGAGCGCACTCGATTCGGTCGGCAAGATTCAGTCCAGACGGCTCGCCGATGAGGTGCGCGAGTTGAGCCGCTTCGCCACGAAACACCGTCGTGTCGATCAGGTGGCCCACCTGCGGCAGCGGATCGACACCATCGTGCAGCCCGCGTGACAGTCGCCGAGGACGCACCGCACCCCGAACTGGATACCGACGCCGGCCGAACATTGCGAGCGGCCGCCAACGCGGCCGGGCTGCCGATCGCCGGTGCCGTCCTGGTCCGCGCCGGCGAGAACGCGATCTACCGGCTGACCGGCGATGTCGTCGCCCGCGTCAGCCGTACCGGCCAGGAGCAGGCCGCCGCCAAGGAGGTGGCGGTCGCACAGTGGCTCGAAGCCGGCAGGGTGCCAGCGGTTCGGCTGGTGCCGGATCTCGATCAGCCGATCCTCGCCCATGGCCGCGCCGTGACCTTCTGGCGGGAGCTGCCCGCGCACCGGCACGGCACCCCGCGGGAAGTCGGCCGCGCCCTGCGGCAACTGCACGACTTGGCGCCGCCGGACGGCTTCCAGCTCGGCCCACTACTGCCGTTCACCCGGTTGCGCGAACGGATCGACATGGCCCAATGGCTTGCCGAGAATGATCGCGGCTGGCTCCGTCAGCACCTTGCCGAGCTGGAAGCACGGTGGCCCGAACTGCCGCCAGGCTTGCCCCACTGTGTGGTACACGGCGATGCCTGGCTAGGCAACGTCGTGGCGACTGAGGAGCAGGCAGGAATACTGCTCGACCTGGAACGCTGCTCGGTCGGGCCGCCAGAATGGGATCTGGTATCCACCGCGATCAAGGTGGGCTCGACTGGAACGATCAGCCGTACGGAATACGCCGAGTTCGTCGAGGCGTACGGCCACGACGTGACGGCCTGGCCGGGCTACGAGCTGTTGCGGGACATCCGGGAACTGAGAATCACCTGCTACGGCGTCCAGCAAGGAGCGGGACGGCCAGAGTTCCGCCCGGAAGCCCAACGACGAGTCGATTGCCTACGAGGACTGCGGGGACCCCGGCCTTGGGGATGGGTGGCGATCGGCTAGGGAAACGCCTAGCAAAGCACGCCACAACGAGAATCCCGGATTTGATTTACCATTTCTTTTATGTCATACTAAATATGTTGCCGAATATCTAAATCCCGACTGGCCGAAGGTGCCGGGGATTCGACTACGGCCGTTCCCATTTCTTCGTTCGCCTTTCCACTCTCGCGTGGCCAACCAGGCCGAACTGGTCGTTCGCGTGAGGGCGGAAGGACCGCCCGAAGAGGAGGGTATCTGATGGCTGGATCACGCGAGCCACTGTTTAAGCGAGTGCGCTTGTCCGCAAAGGATAAATGGCTGGTGGAGTTCTCGGTGACGCCGGTCTTCCAGACGGCAGTCGATTGCCTCCGCGGACTCATACCGGACGGGCATGAGTCGCTGGAAGTCGATTTGACCGAGTATCCGCCGACTGCTGTTTCTATCGAGACTACCGATAGGACCGACGGAACGGTGGACGTTCACGAACATCCGGTCGAACTCACAGACGAGCAGGAAAGTGCGGCTGTGATGATTGGTGCTTATATGGAGTACCGGACCCACAGGATTAGAAGGCGCTTCGATGACGAGGAGAAGGTCATTTCTGTGAAGAGCCAGCTCTACAAAGCCATGAGAGATCCCCTGTGGATTGACTGGGACTTCGGAACGCTGCTGGTTAAAAAGGCGCCGTATTCGTACTAGTAGGCCCAGACTGTCTGGCACGTTCTCAATCCGCTRCCGACCCGGATAATAATAGGTCGGCATTGCTATTTTTGAGCAGCCAATCCAAAGTGGATGTCATCGATTGGAAAGTCATCAGGACCAAAATCTGCTATCTGGGGACATCCGGCACGTTTCCAAGAAGCCTTCCCGGCCTCGCCGTACTCATCGAATCTCGACGTCGAAGAACCTACCATCTTCGCCCCCTTCCCACCAACTGTCARCCATTCACCCTCCGGATATTCGACTGAGGGCGGGACGTTGCCATCACTATCAAGGATTGCCCCAAAAGATCTACCCGGAGGAACCCATATAGAATTTCCTGTCGACGTGACGGTTAATACCATTGCTTTCGACTTTCCACCAATTAGTCTACTTCTATGTTCCCATACAGCATTAGATGCATAAAAGGACTGGTAAAAATACTCCCTGTTCTCGCTGCCACAGGACACTACATCGACTCGTTCATGCGTCGCAGATCGAATTTCGCTTAAACGTTGAAGCAACGTCAGATCTTCCCAGTAGGACTGTTTGTCCGCTTCAGAAGCCCACAAATGCCACTCTTCGCCAGATAGTCGCGGCCGCGGCCGCTCCCGCATTAATGCTGCTTCCGCGCTACTTGCTTTGGCATACATCCTATTTATCATTCTTCGGTCAGCACCGAGTTCAATGTACCGCTCAAAGAACTCCGCGCGAGGCAAACGAAGCCCGCGCTCTAGCTCACTCACAGTACGCGAGTCTTTACGGACGATGTCCCGCTGCGTCAGTCCCCTCTGCAAGCGGAACTGCCGAACCGCTTCACCCAGCTGGATGAGCTCGTCACTACGAGGTCCTGTCCCGGTCATGACCGGAGATTATCAAGATCTTTCCTGCTTCCCGACTGCTTCCCGCTTCCTGGACGCGCCCAGCCAGCCGGGGGTTCCGTGGATCTCAGGCCAGCCACGACGTGAGCCCGGCCTCGACGATCCGAGAGGAGCACGATGTACGAAGCGGCGCAGTATACGCCCGGACGGACGCACCAGTCCATGAGAAGTTACCGGTGGCGCACCGAAGCTAATGATCATTTTCTTGCCGAGAGCCACCCGTGACGGAAGCCTTCATCACCCTCGTACTTGTCATCGGCGCCTACTGGATCGGTCGCCTGTGGCAATGGGTTGTTGACGCCCGCCGCGCCCTCGGCACCTCGCCGCACAAGAACAAAAACGAGAAGTAGCACCGGCCGCCGGAGCGGCCCGCTGCCCTCCTCTTCCTCCGCCTCACTTCGAGGCGTTCTTTTCCAACCCCTGAAAGGAGCTGATGTACTCATGCCTGGTTTCGGCTTGAGTCGTCCGCCCGAGCCCTATCCCTACGACCGAGATTACCTGCCGGCGCCGCAGACGCGGACGCAGCGGGAGGTAGCCGCCGCGGCCGACCTGGAGGCTGGTCGCGGCGTAATCGCCGGTACGCGCGTCGAGGCCACGGCCTACGTCGCCCACACCGGCATGGCCCACGTCGCCGCGCTGACGGCGCAAGAAGCTGACCTGTTCAAGAAGTACCCACACGCGGCCGAACGCTTCCAGGTGATCGTGGACTCGTTCGCCGGCACGGTGGTCACCGAGATCGCCCGCATGAACCGGAGCCGGGGGTACGAACGATGAGCACCGGCGACCTGATCTTCTTCCTGGTGCTACTCGGCCTCGCCGCCGCGATGGGCTGGTGGCTGTACAGCATGGACGACGACATGGACGACGACGAGGAAGAGCAGTCCGACGCGGAGCCGTCGCCGGAGGAAGAGCGCGTCCGGTCGCGGATGGACGCGCTGCACACCAGCCAGCGGATCGGCCGGCTGTGCTGGCGGACCGGCCGGGCACTATACGACGCCGCCCGGGATGACGGCGACGACCAGGACGGGCGGTGATCCTGAGATGGACCGCATGACGCCCGGCCAACTCATGAAGTACATGGTCGGCGGCGCGACGGCGCTGTTGCTCCTGTGGATCGGCTCCATTGTGGTGTCACAGCTGATGGTCGCAATCTTGCCGCTGCTCTTCCTCATCCTCGGACTCGGGGTGTGGTGGAGCATGATGTTCGGCCGGCGGC
>NZ_MRUJ01000312.1:0-2076 GCF_002099325.1 Frankia sp. KB5
TCAATGTCCCGTTCCTCGTGCGAGGAGGTGAGCATCACCACCGGCACGGTCCGAAGCTTCGGGTCACCTTTCAGCCGTTGCAGAACCTCCAGGCCGTCGACCTTCGGYAGCTTGAGATCGAGCAGGATGACTTTCGGGTCACCGGTCGGGGGCCGGTCAGCGTAGGCGCCGGCGCGGAAGAGGTAGTCAAGCGCCTCGGCTCCATCACGGAGAACCTCGATCGACGCGACGATCCCCTTCGTACGCAGTGCGTGCAGGGTGAGTGCGACATCGTCGGGATCATCTTCCACCAGAAGAATGTCCGGTCCGACTGTGTTCACGCTGATGCCTCCTCGCCGCCATTGCTCGTGGCCATCGCCATCCGATTCTTACAGCACGAATGCGCGCCGGCTCCCACCTACGTAGCCACCTGGACGGCCAGGGCGGCTGCTTCGGYCTTCAGAACCGGCTGGCGGTGAGGTACATGACCGGTGTGGTGAACGTGATCGGCTGCTGTGCAACGGCCTGATACCAGGCGGTTGCGTACCGGTCGGCGAGGTCACGCCCCAACGACTTTCCGATCATGTCGAGGGGGGTGGGTGCCCCCGGGTGCGGCCGGCGGTGCAGATACCCTCGGACCGCGTCCTGGTCGGGCAGTGTCGAGCRCACCTCACCGAGGTGGATCGGGTCGACGCGGAACCCTGCACCAGCGGCGAGCGCGGCGGTGGTGGTCTCGCTGAATCCGGTCATGGTCCTCGCGGCCGGTGTCGCGCGGGCCGAGGCCGCGGTGATGGCCCGTAGCTCCGCCTCGGCGATTCCGATCAGGTCGGCGTCGTGCCGCCGCCGGGCGTTGACCGGCTCGAAGACCGATAGCCGACCACCCGGACGTAGCACCCGCGCGGCCTCACCCAGCACCGCGGCGAGATCCTCCAGGTAGATCAGCGTCGAGCGGGCGACCACGGCGTCCACGGACCCGTTCTCCAGTGGTAGCCGGGCCACGTCCGCGACCACCAGCCGCAGTCTTCCGCCGCCCGGCGCCGGGCGGATCTCCCGCAGCGCCGGGCCCGACCGGTCCACCGCTGTCACCGTTCCGTCCGGGCCGACACGGGAGAGCGCGCCGAGCGTCAGCAGCCCCGTGCCGGCCCCGAGGTCAACCACGTGGTCGCCTGGTGAGATCTGCGCCCCGTCCAGTACCCGGTCGCGGATCTCGGCCAGCTGGGTCTCGGTCTCCCGGYGCTGCGTGGCGGAGGTGCCCGCGAACCTGTCGGYACGCAGCCACCGCGCCGCTGCGTCCTCGGTCCGTCTCCCGGTCACAGTGCTGGGAGCGCGTGGAAGGAGAATTGGGGGCCGACCGCGTTGTCCAGCGCGTCGGCGAGCGCGTGAAGCCCGTCGGTTTTCTCCTCGTGGTAGACCGTGGCCACCTGTTCGACCTGCTCGTCGGTGAGCAGCTCCAGACCACGGCCCCCCGTCTCGAAGAACAGCTGTTCGGCCGTGCGGAACAGGTCGGCGCGCTCGTCCAGCGCCGCCTTCCGCTCGGCGATCTCGTCTGGGCCCAGCCGGCCGCGCTTGTGCTCGACCTGTTCGGCGAGTACCGCCATCCGCAGGTGTATCACCTGCTGCCGCTCGTGGTACTCCCGCGAGATGTCGAGCAGGCCTCGGATCTGCCCGTCGTCTAGGCCGATGTCGTCATGGTGGGCGAGCAGCCGGGTGAACAGTGCGCCGTCCGGCGCGACGCTGCCCGCGCCGACGTTGAACAGGTAGCCCGGGTTCGTGAATCCGGAATGGTTGACTCCGCACATGGCTGGACCCTCCGTTGGATGGGGTGGGGCATGGGGGCCTGCCGGCTGCTGCCGGGCGGGCCGGATGATGTGGCCTCGGACGGCGGYGGTATAGGGAGGGGCGCCGCCGTCCGAGGCCAGCCGCGTCGGCGCTCAGGCCCTCACCCGGATTCGTCGGGTTGTCGAGCGGCGMCTGACCGCGGCCCTCCCCAGTGCAGGTCCCTCGGGAGTCATTGTGTTTTCTCCCTCCTGCGCCGGGTGTGCGCGGCGTGTTTCCCGCCGCGTGACAGTCATGGAACACTGCGCATCACGTGGAATA
>NZ_MRUJ01000313.1:0-4268 GCF_002099325.1 Frankia sp. KB5
CCTCGACACGCGGGTGTCCCCGAAGACTCGCCGCCGGCTGACGTGGATCGCGGGCTGGCAGGCGTTCTACCTCGGCACCCTCGGCTTCGACACCGGTGACGACGACGCGGCCCGCGAGTTCCTGGCCCTGGCGGACCAGCACGCCACCGACATCGATGATCACCTGCTCGCGGGTTCAGCCGCGGCGATGCGATCCACGGTCGCCTATTTCACCGGCGCCTACGGCACGGCCGCTGACATCGCCTACCAGGCCCGACAGAACGCCCATGCCTACACCCGGCCGATCCTCRCTGGCTGCGAGGCCCGCGCCGCGGCGCTTTCGGGACGACCGGACGATGCCCGTGCCGCGCTCGCTGACATGCAGGATCATGTCTGGAGCGGGGGAGTCATGCCGGGGCCGAATCCCGGCGATCAGGCGTTCGTTCATGCCTTCCTCGCGGTCACCTTCTCGCATCTCGGGGAGGGCGAGAAGGCCGAGAGCCACGCACGGACCGGCCTGGATCTGGAGCTCGCTAACGGGCCGCGCCACTATGTGCAGGTCAGTGGGAACTACACGGCTCTCGCGCTGACCCTCCYCAACCGGGACCATCCCGACCCGGAGCAGGCCGCCACGGCCGCGGGGCAGGCCCTTGCCGTTCTGGGTAACACACCGACCCGCGGCACGATCCAACGGGCCGGAGAGGTGTGGCATCAGATGAACGGCCGCTGGTCGGAGCTGCCGGCCGTCCGGGACCTTGGCGAGGTCGTCGCCCAGCAGCGACGAGCACTCCCACCCGCCGACGTCTGACCGCTTCCGAACATCCGTTCGTACCGGGTGCGCGCTGTGTGTCACCGGGTCAGCGAAGCTGCCGTGGCACCCCTCCTCCACCGTCGGGGAATCCCTGCCAGTGTCGTCCGAGGTGACTGGCTCTACGGATGATGGGTTGCGGGCTATGGGCGCGGGGCATGTGGGCCGGGTCGGCCGGTGAGACGGGTGTAGAGGTCGACGGTGGCTCGGCTCGGTCGGGCGGCGATGTCGTCGAGGCGTGCGCGGAGCAGGTCGTAGGCGCGGTGGAGGGCGGGCTGGTCGCCGTGGCGTGCGTGGATCCGGAACAGCTGCTGGTAGAGGTCCTCGGCGTGGGGGTCGATCGCCAGCGCGTCGTGCAGGACCGCGAGCGCCTGCTCGGTGTCGTCGTCTTCGGCCAGATCCGCGGCGAGCCGGCGGGAGGCGTCCAGGAGCTGGTGRTGGACGGTCAGGATGTGGGTGTCGGCCCATTCCCAGGTGACCTGGTCGAAAAGGCGCCGGCCGCCGGCGGTGGCGAGGGCCGTGGTGATGGCCGTACGGCGGCGGGCCCGGTCGGGGGCTTTGGTGGCAGCCGCCAGAGCGGCGCGGACCTGCCACAGGTCGACGTCGATGAGAGCGTCGTCGAGCCGGTAGCCGTGCCCGGTGCGGAGAATGAACCAGGTCCTGTCCTGATCTGTGGCGGTTCGTAGCAGGTCTCGCAGGGAGCCGATGGCCGTGTAGATCAGGTTCTTCGCGCGGGTCTCGTTGTCGGCGTCCGGGAGGAGTTCTCCTATGAGGGTTCCGGTGCGGGCGCCGTCGGGGTGCACAGCCAGGTACGCCATCAGTTCCACGGCCCGGGCCCGTAGCCCTTGCGTCAGGGGGCTGCCGCGGAGGAGAAGCTGCGGCGGTCCGAACAGCTGAAGGTGCACGGGTCGGGCCAGCCGCGGGTCGGCCCGCGCCGGCTGCTCCCCCAGGGCGGGCGGGGGCGGTGGTGCCTGCGGCGGCGGCGGGGTGAGGACGGGAGGTGGGGCCGGGGTGTAGTCGCGCAGCGGGTAGGTGGCCTCGCTGGGACCGCCGTCGCCCGGGTGAGGGCCGGYGGTGGGCACGGCGGGGCGGGGACGCAGGAGCGCGACCGTCGCCTCGGGGGTCAGGACGTTGAGACGGTGCAGCGTGCCGGCGGTGAGGACAGCGCCGTCCGCGGCCACGTCGACCATGCCGGGACGGCCCTGCGGTGCGACCAGGACCGCGCCCAGCCCGTAGGCCGTGCCGTGCGACAGCAACGCCGCCAACGCCGGCCCCCCTGCGGCCGGGTCGGTGGTGATCAGGAGCAGGGCGGGAAGCTGCTCTTCTGGCAGCGCGGCGCGTAGCTCCTCCACTGTCCGGGGCGGCACTGCCCTGTCCTCGACGGAGGTGGCGAGCCAGGCACGGTGCAGAACCTCGGCGGACAGGTGTCGCATGGCCGTGGCCAGCGTCGCCGTGACGATCAGTTCCGGTACCGGGCCGAGGTCTCCCAGCCCGAACGTGTCGAGGTCGCTGTCCGTGGTGATCACCCGGTAGGCGGGGGCGCCGCTGTCCAGGCGTGTGGTGAGCGCGGCTGTGAGCAGCGCGCGGGCGGCACCTTGCGCACCCGGCCCCGTCAGCCCTGCGAATCCCACCTGTGACAAGTCGGCATGGATGTCCCGGTCCTGCCGGTCCACGCCGATGGTGACCGGCGCTGCCGCGCCCGGCCGTGCCAGGGCAGCGTCCACCCCAACCACCGGGGCGTGCGAACGGAACATCACGGCGGACGGGGCGACACCGACCGGGCGCTCGGGGAAAGGGGCCGCGTTCAGGGGTGCCGGGGGGTAACGCGCCGGGCGGGTCAGGGTCGAGGCTGCCCGGGAGCGGTCCACGGGCCGGCGGCCCGGTAGGAACGGCGGCGGGTCGGCGGGGGGTCCCCCCGGTGCCGTGGACTCGCCCACGCCTACCGGGTCACGGTGACCGGCCGGGCGGCGGTGAGGATGGGCCACGCGGTGACGGGCGGCAGCCCCCTGAGGCGGATCCCGTAGGGCGGCCAGAGCTGATGGCCGCACAGCGACGGTGAAGACGCTCAGCGTGGTGGGACGGGCAAGCCCGCCGATCAGCCCGGCGGCCAACGTCTGCACCGGGCCCAGCACCGGCATGGTCAGCCGGTCGCCAACCGCGAGTTCCAGGCCCACAGCCACGAGAAGCARCAGCCAGAATGTCCAGCCCGCGACAGCGGCCCCCGCCCGGGCTGCTGCCGCCCCGCCGCCGGACAGGCCCGCGACGGCCGACCACGGCCACCCGGCCAGCAGACCGCAGCACAGCGGCACCCCGGCCACGAACAGGAACRCCGCCGCTCCCATCCGTAGCCGCATCCGCACCTCCGTAGCTGTGCTGTCACTCAACACTGCCACGCGTCACAGCGGACATCCAGCCCCACCGTGACGGTATTGGAGGTGATCCCACCCGATGGCGAGCAGCCCTGAACGTCTGCCCGGGGAGGTCAGGCGTGTGTGCTGTCGGCGGACAGATAGTCGATCAGCACTTTCAGCCGATGCGGGCGGTCAAGCTTGAGGCGTAGGGGAGATCCGTAGCGTGGATGAACATCCAGATAGGGGAACCGGACGTGCGGGGTGACACCCCACCTGTACGGGAAGGCGTACCACGTTCCGTTCACGTTCACGTCGCATCGAAACTGGGTCACGTACAGCCGGCCGGAGCCCTGGGAGATCCAGCCGTCGATCAGCGACCCCGACCAGGGCGCGAAAGGGTCGCCCTCCACTGYCTCCTCCGATGGTGGACGGGCCCACACACGACAGGACGCGGCCTCAAAGAGGCGTTCGCCTTCGTGACACCAGTCTGGCGATGTGGGCCATGTGGGCGGGCGTTGCCCGCTACCCAACGCGGCGGCGAGCTTCGCTCCCGCCTTCAAACTCGTCGCCTCGCCAGCCGTACCGAACCGCCGCACCCGACACCTCCATGAAACCGGGGCAACGCTGTTTCCCTGTGGATAGTCGGACAGGGCGTCGCGGTCAACGATGAGATGCCTCTCCTCGGCCACGCTGGGATCGGCGGGGCCGGTCTGCTCATGCCTGGTCCGCCCCCCTCTGCCTTCCTGTCTTCGGCCGTGACGAAAGCGGTCCTGCCAGGAGCGTCGGTCCCGGCGGTCCGATCTGCTCGGGGGTCAGCCGTCGCTGTCGACCCGCCCGGCCATGCTGAAGCGCTACTTCCGTGCCCTTCGGCCAATGGATGTGAGCGTGGCCCCGGGCCGGCTGTCCGAGAGCCGGCGCAGGGTCATACCGCGGCCCGCCGCACTGTCAGTATGTGATCTTCAGGGGGCTTTCCGGTTTCGGGATCAGCCCGTCCTGCGCTTCACAGCCACCGAATGGGCCGCATTCCTCGCAGGCGTACAGGGCCACGAGTTCGACTGATCGTCCACGGATTAGGGCTCGCAGATTATTAACGCGCTGGTTTGATCTTCGGTGTGAGGTTGATTCCGTGG